>JAULXA010000096.1:0-9170 GCA_032118875.1 Flavobacterium sp. | reverse complement strand
CGTGCGAGTTATCCTCAATATTATATGAGTAAAAATAAAATTGAATTGACACCACAAATTGATGTTGACGCAATTTTAGAATCGTTAACTGCTACTTATAAAAACGAACAAATTTCTACGATTGATGGAGTGAAAATTGATTTTGCTAAAGAATGGGTGCATTTAAGAAAATCGAATACAGAACCAATTATTAGAATTTATACAGAAGCGCCAACACAACAAGAAGCAGATGTTTTAGCAGAACGTTTTGTAAACGAGTTGAAGGTTATCGCTGGGATTTAATCTGAAAATAATTTTAATATAAATAAAAAACCCTGAAATTTTTCAGGGTTTTTTATTTATATTTTATTTAGGAATTTCATCAAAATTTATCATCCAATTGATTCCGAATTTATCGGTAAACATTCCGAAATAAGCACCCCAAAAAGTATCTTGTAATGGCATTGTGATTTTTCCTTCTGACGATAATCCATTAAAAAGTTTTTCTGTTTCTTCACGGCTTCCTGCATTTATTGAAATAGAAAAATTATTTCCAAATGCAACATCACCACTTTGAGTATTGCTATCACTTCCCATTAATATAGAATTTCCAATATTGTAAGAAACGTGCATGACACGGTTTTTATCTTCATCTGATAAAGGCATTTCCTCAGATGAAGGCATATCACCAAATTTACTAATTTGTTCAAATTCTCCACCGAAAACAGATTTATAAAATAGAAAAGCTGCTTCGCAAGTTCCATTAAATATTAAATAAGTGTTTATAGCTATCATGTTATATAGTTTAAAATTATAAAGTAAATATAAAAAAAACCGCTAAGATGACTTAGCGGTTTTTAAAATAATATTTCAAATATTAATGATTTTTTCCATGCCCGTTTCCATTTCCACGTCCATTTCCATGTTTGTTTCCATGTCCATTTCCATTCCCATGTTTGTTTTCATGTTTGTATTCATGTTTATTTCCATGATCATGATGCTCGTTATCTCTAACATAGATAACTTGTTTTTTCTGTTTGTATACTTTTACTTTTTTATATTTAACACGATGATCTGCATTGTAATAATATGGATAAGCACCATAATAATCTAATTGAATTTGAGAAGATCTTCCTAAATTAATACTAATAAAAGGAGTAGGAATTGCAACACTTACCGACCAATTTCCTTTATTAAAATATAAATAATTACGAGCTTGAATGTCATAATAAAAGTTATGTTCTGGGAAATAAACGTGTCTTGTTTTTGCTCTATAACCATGTGCAGGAGCCCATTTTGGAGGTTGTGCAAATGAAGTTTCTGGTATGATAAATAAACTTAATAATACGACTATTACAAAGATTTTTAAACTTTTGGTTACTGATTTTCGTGTTTTCATAATTACTAATTTTAATTAATTTATAAAGATAGTACAAATACTATACCAAACTAGTTTATTTGATTTTTTGTAAATAAAAAATCCGTCCTAAAAAAATCAGGACGGATTGAAAATTATTTCTTTTTTTCGTCATTTTTAGTATCCATCATTTCCATGAGTTTCATACCTAATAAACCACTGATGCCACCTTCAGAACCGTTAGTTCCAGAGATTAAAACATCAGGAATTACTTTAATATTTCCTTTACCAATTTCTTCGGTAATTTTATATTTCGTAAAGTTATCACCACCCATTGCAGAAACTTGTAATTGGTACGATTCTGCTGTTGATTTACCAATTGCCATAATTTTTTCAGCTTCTGCTAAACCAGTTTTTGAGATTTTTTCTGCTTCAGCACTAGCATTTAATTTTGTTGCTTCAGCTTGTGCACCGGCTCTTGCTTTCGTTGCTTCTGCTTCTGCATTGGCTCTCATTTTTGTTGCTTCTGCTTCTGCATTTACGTTTAATTTTAAACTCGTTGCGTCACCTTCCGCTTTCTTAACGGTTGCATCGGCAGTACGTTGTGCGATTTCAACACTTTGCGAAGCACGAACAATTTCTTTTTGCATATCGGCAATAGCCGTTTCTTTTTCCATACCCTGGCGTTGTTCTTGCGCCATTTTTTGTGTTTGATATGTTTTTTGTTCTTCTTCTGCTAATTTTCTATCCGTTAAGGTTTTCATTAATGAATCTGGAGGAACAATATCTCCAATTAAAGTATCAACAGCGTTAACATTATATTCATCTAAAACCACTTTGATATGATTTTTAGCGGATTCTTGTCTTTCTTTACGAGTACTTAAGAACGAAATTACATCGCTTTCTTGAGCTGAGTTTCTAAAATAGTTACCAATAGTTGGTTCTAAAACTTGAGAAACTAAATTCGTCATGCTTCCAAAACGGGCAATTACTTTAGGAGCTTCATTAGCAGGAACGTGAATAATTTGTGAAACATCTAAATTAAATGGGAAACCATCTTGAGAACGCACAGTAATTGTAGATAAATTATGGTCTAAATTATGTGATTCACTTCGTGCATCTGCCCAATTTAATACCAAGTTAGTTGTTGGAACTGGTTCTAATTTAGTTGTGTATTTATTTAAGGCATATTTTCCAGGTCCAAGTGGCTCCATCCAAACACCACGTTGTCCTTTTGAAACAATATTTCCATGTTTAAAGTGTTCACCCGTCACATCTAAGCCATCTTCACCAATATAAGAAATAACTACTCCAACATATCCAATTGGCACATCAGTCATTGGATTTTGTTCAATTTGAAATGCCCAAGTATTGATGTAATAAGAACCTGCTAACATCACATTTGGTTGTAAACCTCTGTTTCCGCCTTGATGTAAAAATTGATCACAATCTTGAAAATTATTATGTCCTTCTGTAATTTTTCCTGCAATTTGACCCACTGTAATTGGTTCCCCATCTAAAGCCGTCACAATTCCAATCATGTTTTCGTAAATCTTAATTTGTTCTACAATGATAATTTCAAATAAGAACGTATTGATACGATACGACCCTGTTGTAATAAAAGCCGTTTGACGTCCTTTTTGTCCACCATTATCTAAGAAAGCTCGTGCGTCTTGAAAGTTATCAGAATCTACTTTTCTAGCTAAAATTCTACCTGTTGGAATTTCCTTTCCGTCTTTACTTAAAACCAATCCGATTTTTCCTTCTGGAATGATTGTAAAGGAAGTCATATCTACAGAATACTGCCAAATCCACATTCCCCAATATAAACCTGGAGCTAAAGATTGTGCTTGAAAACCTGCTTCACCTTTTGTGGCAATAATTCTGCTATCTGGCAAAGATTTGTCTGCTCCGAAAAGCACGAATTTTTTGGTTACTAAACCAATTTTGTCTTCTGGAACAATTACCATTCCGAAGAAAACACGTAAAACAAATTTGTAAAATACCAAAGTAAGTACTAATACAAGTACCCACCAAAAATCGAAAATTGATGTCATTTAATTTTTTTTAGTTTAGTTAAAGTTAGTTGAATTTTAAATTCTATAATTATACGATAACGTAAATAAAAAGTTACAATTTTATGATTATATATTTTTGTGTTTAATTTATTATTATGATATTCAAGTTGTTACTTAATTTAGAGAATAAAAAAATCCGCTCTGATTTTCTCAGAGCGGATTAATATTGTTGATTTTATGTTACTTCTTTTTTCCGTTACCATTTCCATGACTATTATCGTTTCCGCTATTGCTTCTAACTATAACTTTTCTCTTTGGTACACTTCTAACGATGACTTTTTTCTTAGGAACGCTTTTTACTTTTATTTTTTTATATTTTACCTTATGAGTTGCATTGTAAACATATGGCTTACTACCAACATAATCCAATTGAATTTGCGAACTTCTAGATAAATTGATTCCTACAAAAGGTCTTGGTATTGTTGAAGAAATGACCCAACTTCTTCCGCTTAAGTAAATATAATTTCTCTTTTGAACATCGTAATAAAAATTTTGTTCTGGAAAATAAATGTGTCTTGTTTTTGCTCTGTATCCATGAGCTGGAGCCCATTTTGGAGGTTGTGCAAATGTTGATTCTGGCAGTAAAAATGTTACTAGTAATGCAAGTATCGCAAATATTTTGATTGTTCTGGGTCTAAATGTCTTGGTTTTCATAAAGTTTAAGTTTTTTGTTTTATACTATAAAATTAGTTGATTGGTTGCAACTACTAGTTACATAATATTAATAAAAACTTATATAATTATTTCCTAATATTACTCCAACAAACCATTCCAAATTTATTAGTAAAAACTAAAAATTATTTATTTTTAGCTTTTTCTTTTTCTAGTTTTTTAAAGTAGCCTTTAAACAAGAAATTGTGTTTTAAAGCTTCTAAATCTTCATTGAGTTTTATACTTGCTTTATTAATATTGTTCATCGTAGAATCTATTTTTTGAACTAATTCTGGATTGTTAGATAAATAATTTAAAGCTCCTTTTCCGTCTTTTATGTTGACCACAGTTGCATTCAAATTCGTTACAACCTTGTCAATATCTTGACTTGATTTTTCTAAATTAGTGATAATTGTTTTCATTTTCAGTGCTACATCTTTATCATTCAAAACACCAATTACATTATCTTTCTGATTTAAGGAAAGAATCATTTTATTTAAATTTGCAACCGACTCAGCAGTTCCACGTGTAGTTTGCTTTAAATTATATATTGTTTCTTTTAAGTCTTTTGACATTAGACTATCTTTTAATAAAACGCCAATAGTTCCTTTTCCTTGATTAATTTCATTGGTAATTTTTAATAAATCGAATGTTAATAGGGCAGCGTTTTTATTTGTTACATCTAATGTTTTTAACATTTCATCTGTACTTGCCTTACCATATGATTGTAAAACATCACCCTCAACAACAGGTTGTGCATTTCCTTTTCCTGGAAAAATATTAACAATCATATTACCTACTAATCCATCAGAGCCAATGGTTGCGATAGCATCTTTTTTAATATGTACAAGCATTTTTTCTTGAATAGACATTGATACATTTATGGTAGTATCATTAATCATTTCAATTGTTTTCACAGTACCAACATCAATTCCAGAATATCTGACGTTGTTTCCAACTTGTAAGCCTTTAATGTTTGTGAAAACAGCTTTTAAACTAGAAGTATTATCAAATAAATTTTGCTTATTTCCAACAAAATATATTCCGGAAAAAAAAAGTATTGATCCTATAAGTACAAATAAACCTAAACGTATTTTTTGAGCATCTGTTTTTTCCATAATTTTTTATTTAAAAAAGGCTTGAACTTTTGGGTCGTTTGAAGTATTCAATTTTTCAAAGGTTCCTTCTATATAATTTTTCCCGTCAATTAATAAAATCATTCTATTAGCAATTGCTTTGGCACAATCTACATCGTGTGTTATTATGATTGATGAAGTGTTGTATTTTTCTTGAATAGATTTCATTAAAAGTATAATTTCTTTTGATGTAATTGGGTCTAATCCTGTTGTAGGTTCGTCGTATAGAATTATTTTTGGTTTTAAAATTAATGTTCTTGCTAAGGCAATTCTTCTTTTCATTCCACCTGAAAGTTCGTTAGGCATTAGATCAATAGCACTAACTAAACCAACGCTTTCTAAAGCTTCCATTACTAGGGGAGTGGTGTCTTTAATTTTACCGAATTTTTTTGTATGTCTTCTTAAAGGGAATTCTAAATTTTCTCTAACAGACATAGAATCATACAAAGCACTTCCTTGAAAAAGAAAACCAATTTCGGTTCGAAGTTCGTCTATTACTTCGCGTTCTAGCGTATTTATTTCTTTATTCATTACTAAAATTGAACCGCTATCGGGCGCTTCTAATCCAATCAAACATTTGATCATTACAGATTTACCAGAACCTGATTTTCCCATAACGACTAAATTTTCGCCTTCATTTAAAATCAAATTAAAACCATCCAAAACTTTATTGGTTCCAAAAGCTTTATTCAAATCTTTTATTACGATGATAGGTTTTTTAGGTGAATTGGTTTCCATAGCTTACATTTTATAAAAAATATTGGTTACAAAAACGGCAATAAAATCAATAATAAATAGAAGCATAGACGTGTAAACTACCGCTGCATTAGCTGCTTTCCCTACACCAGCAGTGCCTTTTTTACAATTATATCCTTTGTAACAACCTATTAATCCAATGGCAAATCCAAAGAAAAAAGTTTTAATTGTTGCGGGCATAATATCGCTATATTCTAAAATATTAAAAACTTGATTAAAATAGAGTTGAAACGAAACATTATCTTTTATATTTTCAACTAAATACGAACCATAAATGGCTAGCACATCTCCAAAAATAACTAAAAGCGGTAACATTAGAGTTGTTGCCAGTATGCGAGTGATGACTAAATATTTAAAAGGATTTGTACCGGAAACTTCCATTGCATCAATTTGCTCGGTAACTCTCATAGAACCTAATTCGGCACCAATTCCAGAACCGATTCTTCCTGCGCAAATTAAAGCTGTGATTATTGGTCCAATTTCTCGAATAATTGAAACACTTACCATAGAAGCCATCCACGAAACGGCGCCAAATTCTTGCAAAGTAGGTCTAGATTGTAAAGTAAAAACCAAACCTATAATAAAACCAGTTACTCCAACTAGAAAGAGAGAGCGATTACCAATGTAATAACATTGTCTTAAAAATTCTTTGAATTCATAAGGAGAAAACAAAAATTCTTTAAAAAACCGACCAGTAAAATAAGATATTTCACCAACTTCTTTTAAGAAAGATTTTATACCTTCAATTATGTTTGCAAAGTATTTGTTCATAATATTTCACATGAAAACTTTATCGTAAGTCTCTCAAATTTAGTGATTTTTGATGAAAAATGTAACTTTTTGCCAGATTATTTGTATAAAAAAAACCGTCAAGTTTTACAACAAGACGGTTTTGGTATTTATCTATTATTTCGTAAATCTAAAATCTTAAATATGAATTACTTCATCATAAGCAGCAGCAACCGCTTCCATTACCGCTTCACTCATAGTAGGGTGAGGGTGAACTGCTTTTAATATTTCATGACCAGTAGTTTCTAATTTTCTAGCTACAACCGCTTCCGCAATCATATCTGTAACTCCAGCACCAATCATATGGCAACCTAACCATTCACCATATTTCGCATCGAAAATAACTTTTACGAATCCATCTGTAGTTCCAGCTGCAGTTGCTTTTCCTGAAGCTGAGAATGGGAATTTACCCACTTTAATGTCGTAACCTTTTTCTCTAGCTGCTTTTTCTGTTAAACCAACTGAAGCAATTTCTGGAGTGGCGTAAGTACAACCTGGGATGTTTCCGTAATCTAATGGTTCAACGTGTAAACCTGCAATTTTTTCTACGCATAAAATTCCTTCAGCAGAAGCAACGTGTGCTAAAGCTTGACCTGGAGTAATATCTCCAATAGCATAATATCCTGGAACATTAGTTTGGTAGAAATCGTTAACTAAGATTTTATCTCTATCTGTAGCAATACCAACTTCTTCTAAACCAATATTTTCAATGTTTGTTTTAATTCCAACTGCAGAAAGTAAAATTTCAGCTTCTAAAACTTCTTCTCCTTTAGCTGTTTTTACAGTTGCTTTTACGCCATTTCCTGTAGTATCAATTTTCTCTACAGAAGAATTTGTCATAATTTTTACACCAGCTTTTTTCATTGAACGTTCCATTTGTTTAGAAATATCTTCGTCTTCAACTGGTACAATATTTGGCATAAATTCTACAATCGTAACATCAGTTCCCATTGAGTTATAGAAATGAGCAAACTCAACCCCAATCGCTCCAGAACCTACAATAATCATAGATTTTGGTTGCGTTGGTAATGTCATGGCTTGTCTGTATCCAATTACTTTTACACCATCTTGTGGTAAGTTTGGTAATTCACGAGAACGAGCTCCTGTAGCAATAATAATGTTATCAGCTGAATATTCAGTAACTTTTCCGTCAGCGGCAGTTACGTCAATTTTTTTACCTGGCTTTACTTTTCCAAAACCATCGATAACATCAATTTTATTTTTTTTCATTAAGAATTGAACACCTTTGCTCATTCCACCAGCCACATTACGTGAACGGGCAACAACTGCGTTAAAATCTTTATCTACATTATCTACTTTTAATCCGTAGTCTGCAGCATGTTTTAAATAATCAAAAACTTGAGCTGATTTTAGTAATGCTTTTGTTGGAATACATCCCCAATTTAAACAAACTCCACCTAAATTTTCTTTTTCAATAACGGCAACTTTAAATCCTAATTGTGAGGCTCTAATTGCTGTAACATATCCACCAGGACCACTTCCTAAAACTATAATATCGTATTTCATTTTTCTATGTTTTATTGTGTTTTTTATCTTATTTTTCTGATTGCGAAATTAGTAAATTTTTATTTATTTTCACGATACAACTTCGGGTTTTTCGAATTGTGCTTCGTATAATTTTTTATAGTAACCGTTTTCAATTTTTAATAATTGTTTGTGTTTGCCTTTTTCTACGATTATACCTTTGTCCATCACAATAATAGTATCCGCATTTACGATGGTTGCCAAACGATGGGCGATGATAATTGAAGTTCTTCCTTCCGTTAATGTTTTGGTAGCTTTTTGAATTAATTCTTCTGAATGGGAATCAATAGAAGAAGTCGCTTCGTCCAAAATTAAAATACTTGGATTACTAATGTAAGCCCGTAAAAAAGCAATTAATTGGCGTTGTCCTGAAGATAACATCACACCACGCTCTTTTACATCATAATCGTATCCGTTGGGTAACGACATTAAGAAATCATGAATTCCAATTTTCTTAGCGGCATTGTAAACGTCTTCCCGCTTAATATTTTCATCGAAAAGGGTAATATTATTGTAAATAGAATCGGCAAATAAGAATACATCTTGTAAAACCATTGCGATTTCTTTTCGTAAGGTTTCCAATGTGTAATCGTTAATATTAATGTTGTCAATTAATATTTTTCCTGAATCAATTTCGTAAAAACGATTTAATAAATTGATGATGGTCGATTTTCCAGCACCAGTTGTACCAACAATGGCAACGGTTTCGGCTTCTTTGACTTCAAGATTGATACCTTTTAGAATTTCTTCATTTTTAAGATAACTGAATCGTACCTCTTCTAACTTAATATTTCCATTAAATTTTTCAGAATGAATCGTACCATCATTTTGAACTTCTACATCCGATTCTAAAATTTCAAAAACTCTATCCGCCGCTAC
>JAULXA010000095.1:0-3316 GCA_032118875.1 Flavobacterium sp. | reverse complement strand
GGAGTAGGTAAAACCGCTATTGCAGAAGGTTTAGCACACAGAATTGTAGACGGCGATGTGCCAGAAAATCTGAAAGATAAAGTTGTATATTCTTTAGATATGGGTGCTTTAATCGCTGGAGCGAAATACAAAGGGGAATTTGAAGAAAGGCTAAAAGCAGTTGTAAAAGAAGTGACTTCAGCTAATGGCGATATTATTCTTTTTATTGACGAAATTCACACGCTAGTTGGTGCTGGTGGTGGTGATGGTGCAATGGATGCAGCCAATATTTTAAAACCTGCTTTAGCTCGAGGCGAATTGCGTGCGATTGGAGCCACAACTTTAGATGAATATCAAAAATATTTCGAAAAAGATAAAGCTTTAGAACGTCGATTTCAAAGAGTTACGGTGGATGAACCAGATACGGAAAGTGCGATTTCCATTTTACGTGGAATTAAAGAAAAATATGAAGCGCATCATAAAGTTCGAATCAAAGATGACGCCATTATAGCAGCCGTAGAATTATCGCAACGTTATATTACGAATCGATTTTTACCAGATAAAGCGATTGATTTAATGGACGAAGCCGCTTCTAAATTACGTATGGAAATCAATTCAAAACCTGAAGAATTAGATGTTTTGGATAGAAAAATCATGCAGTTGGAAATTGAAATTGAAGCGATTAAGCGTGAGAAAGATGAATCAAAATTAAAAGTGTTACATATCGATTTATCGGAATTGAAAGAACAACGTAATGAAATTTACGCGAAATGGAAATCGGAGAAAGATATTGTTGATGCGATTCAAAATTACAAACAACAAATTGAAGACTTCAAACTAGAAGCAGAACGTGCAGAACGTGACGCAGAATACGGAAAAGTTGCCGAATTGAGATACGGTAAAATCATCGAAGCACAAAAGAAAGTAGATGAATTGCAAATCGAATTATTGGAGAACCAAACAGAGAAATCGCTAATAAAAGAAGAAGTTACGCAAGAAGATATTGCTGAGGTAGTAGCCAAA
Source organism: Flavobacterium sp. (assembly GCA_032118875.1). Taxonomy (GTDB): domain Bacteria; phylum Bacteroidota; class Bacteroidia; order Flavobacteriales; family Flavobacteriaceae; genus Flavobacterium. The sequence continues at coordinate 2,314 of JAULXA010000095.1, read as the reverse complement.
TGGACTGGAATTCCAGTTACCAAAATGCTACAAAGTGAGCGTGAAAAACTACTGAATTTAGAAGACGAATTACATAAAAGAGTAGTCGGACAAGAAGAAGCTATTGAAGCTATATCTGATGCTGTGAGAAGAAGTCGTGCAGGATTACAAGACATGAAAAAGCCTTTGGGAACGTTTCTTTTCTTAGGTACGACTGGAGTAGGAAAAACAGAATTAGCAAAAGCATTAGCCGACTATTTATTCGATGATGAAAATGCGATGACGCGAATTGATATGAGTGAATACCAAGAACGTCATAGTGTAAGTCGATTAGTAGGTGCGCCTCCAGGATATGTAGGCTATGATGAAGGCGGACAATTAACTGAAGCCGTAAGAAGAAGACCGTATTCCGTAATTTTGTTAGATGAGATTGAAAAAGCGCATCCAGACACGTTTAATATTTTATTACAAGTGTTAGATGAAGGAAGATTGACTGATAATAAAGGGCGTTTAGCAGATTTCAAAAACACGATTATCATTATGACATCGAATATGGGAAGTCATATTATTCAGGAGAAATTTGAAAATCTTAAAGGAAGTATCGATTCTGCAATGGAATTAGCAAAAGTTGAGGTTTTAGCACTATTGAAACAAACTGTTCGACCAGAGTTTATCAATAGAATTGACGATATTGTAATGTTTACGCCATTAACAAATGCCAATATTAAACAAATTGTGGGTTTACAATTGAAATCGGTGTTTAAAATGTTAGAACAACAACATATTTCTATGTCGGCTACAGATGAAGCCATAGACTATTTAGCTAAAAAAGGGTACGAACCAGAATTTGGTGCACGACCAGTGAAAAGAGTCATCCAGCGTGAAGTGTTGAACAAACTCTCTAAAGAAATTTTAGCAGGACATATAAAAACCGATGCAGTAGTTTTAATTGATTGTTTCGATAATCAATTGGTTTTTAGAAATCAAGAGTAAGCAAAAAGTAATAATAAATAGAAGTCTAGTCGTCGAAAGATGGCTAGACTTTTTTTATATTTACTTAATTTAAACTTCAATTATGCATCCAGATATTCAAAAATATAATAACAATCAAATTGGAGAAAGCTATCTAATTTGTTCGCTTCTGTCTGAAATTATTATGGAAAATTTCCCGGAAGCAGAAAATAAAGTATGGCATGCGCATCCGGTTTGGTTTTTAGACGGAAATCCTATTGTTGGTTATGATAAATTGAAAGATTGCGTACGATTGCTGTTTTGGAGTGGCGCCAGTTTTGAAGAAGAAGAATTGAAAATCGGAACCGGAAAATTTAAAGATGCTTCTAAAAGATATACAGATGTAAATCAAATAAATAGAGAAGATATAATGCGTTGGATAGAAAAATCAAAAGTTATTCAATGGGATTATAAAAATATTGTGAAACGAAAAGGCGTTTTGGAACGCTTGGTTTAATGAAAATTTCTGTAGATTTGAACTAAATTTTTTATCATGATACACCTAATTGTTGGAAATACAGGTTCTGGAAAAACGACTTATTGTAACCAATTAAAAAGTAAAAATAAAGGTGTCATTTTTTCAATTGACACTTGGAATAAAACCTTATTTTTATCAGACAAAAAGGAAACTGATGGTTTAGATTGGTTTTTGGAACGTATTGATAGAGCAGAAGCAATGATACAAAATTTAATTCTTCAATTGGAAAATGCTGGTACAGATTCTATTTTAGATTTGGGCTTATCAAAGTTTTCACATCGAGAAAAATTTAGAAAATTTGCCTTAGAAAATACTATAGAAATTCAATTGCATTATTTAGATGTTTCGAAAGAAATACGTTGGCAAAGAGTTCAAAAACGCAATCAAGAAAAAGGAATTACTTTCGAATTTTCAGTTTCTGAAAACGATTTTAATTTTATGGAAAGTTGGTTTGAAGTTCCAACAAGTGAAGAATTAAAGGAAGCCATACTTATTTCGTAATACTTATTTTTTATTTAATTTTGAGAAAATAGCAAATAAATATGAATCAAATTACCTTTTCTGATTTTACAAAAATAGATATACGAGTTGGAACAATCATTCACGCTGAGGTATTTAATGAAGCTAAAATTCCTGCCTATAAAGTTACTATCGATTTTGGTGAAATAGGCATTAAAAAAACATCTGCACAAATCACAAAATTATATCAACCTGAAGATTTAATCGGGAAACAAGTTGTAGCTGTTGTCAATTTTCCGCCAAAGCAAATTGCAAATTTCATGAGTGAATGTCTAATTTTAGGTGCAGTTGGAGAAGAAAATTTAATATCTTTATTATCTCCAAATC
>JAULXA010000094.1:0-2827 GCA_032118875.1 Flavobacterium sp. | reverse complement strand
GATTGAATAGGAATTATCCAACGAATACATACGATACACATGTTTAATAGTCTCGAAATTTTTGGCCACCATTCCTCCTACTCTTTGAGTTGGTGAATTTTCATCAAAAAACTCGGGATGTTGTGCCTCTAAATCTTGTAATTGTTTTAGTTTTTGGTCAAATTCAAAATCAGAAATTGTTGGTTTATCCAACACATAATAATTGTAATTATGCTGATTTAATTCGTCTCTTAAATTTTTAATAGTATCTAAAACGCTCATATTTACTGATTGATTAAGCTGTCTAATTTGGTAAATAATTCTCCTTTGCTGATGATTCCACCTTGTTTGATGATTTCAAACAACGATTCATTTCTATTTTCTGACAAATCTTTTTTACCTCTTGTAATTTCCACATCATCAGAAAATAAATTTTCAGATAACCAGTGAATTCCATCGGCAGAAACAAAATCAATTTGAGGATTATTGGTTTTAATTACGAAAGAAAAAACCGCATCTTGCATACATTTAAAAAGAAAAATGTAATTTTTAGAAAAATGATCAATGTGAGTTACATTCGTCAATGCTTTTTCCCAAATCATATCGGAAAAAACGTCAATTTCTTGTTCGGCTATTTGTGGTTTATTTTGTTTAATTTCATCCCATTCTTTTTTATCTATCGATTGTGTCGCTAAAAAAGTAATGAATTCTGGATGTAATTCTTCTAATTGCTCTTTGGTTAATCTTGCGTACTTCATGTAGTAATTTTATAAAGTAAAGATAAAAAAAAAGCCCCGATAAAATCGGAGCTAATTTATATTTTAAGAAAAATTATGCTTTTTCACCAACGATTTCGTATGGTAAATCAACAATAACATCTCTATGTAATCTTACGCTTGCAGTATATTTACCTACACGTTTTACTACACCACTTGTGATGAATTTTCTATCAATTGAATGACCGTTAGCTTCTAATGCTTCTACAATGTTAGCGTTAGTAACTGAACCAAACAATTTATCACCACCTGCTTTAGCAGTAATTTTAATATCTAAAGCTTTTAAAGCTTCAGCTAAAGATTTTGCATCTGCAACGATTTTAGCTTCTTTGTGTGCTTTTTGCTTTAAGTTTTCAGCTAAAACTTTTTTAGCAGAAGGAGTAGCTAAAATAGCAGCACCTTGAGGAATTAAGAAGTTACGTCCGTATCCGTTTTTCACAGTTACTACATCATCTTTAAATCCTAAATTTTGAACGTCTTGTTTTAAGATAAGTTCCATGTTGTTGTCCTTTTAATTAGAAGTTAGGTTCCTTAACGGAAACCAACAACTGAGTTGATATTATTTTAATAAATCGGCCACGTATGGCATTAAAGCTAAGTGACGAGCTCTTTTAACAGCTACAGAAACTTTTCTTTGGTATTTTAATGAAGTACCTGTTAAACGTCTTGGTAAAATTTTACCTTGCTCGTTAACAAATTTCAATAAAAAGTCTGCGTCTTTATAATCGATATATTTGATACCTGATTTTTTGAAACGACAATACTTTTTAGTTTTGTTTGTATCTATGTTTAAAGGCGTAAGATATCTGATATCTCCGTCTTTTTTACCTTTTGCAGATTGCTCTAATGTAGACATGATTAGTTTGATTTAGCTTTTAATTTAACTCTTCTTCTTTCTGCCCAAGAAATTGCATGTTTGTCTAAAGACACAGTTAAGAAACGCATAACACGCTCGTCACGACGGAATTCAGTTTCAAATGCAATAATAATTTCAGCTGGCGCTTTGAATTCGAATAAGTGGTAAAATCCACTTTTCTTGTGTTGAATTTCGTAAGCTAATTTTTTTAAGCCCCAATCTTCTTTCGATACCATCTCAGACCCTTTAGAAGTAAGAAAATCTTCAAACTTGCTTACTGTTTCCTTTACCTGTTGTTCAGATAAAACGGGATTCAAGATGAAAACAGTTTCATAATGATTCATAATCTTTATATTTATTGTTATAAAATTGGGTGCAAAAATAATACTTTTATTTGAAATTACAAGCATAACCAATTATTAATTTTTACATAAAAAAACTTGTGTAGTTGTAATAATTGTTCTACTTTTAACAAACTATAAAAATATATGCCCATGAAGTTGAATTGTATTGTTGTTGATGATAGTGCTATCCAAAGAATTACCATCACAAAATTAGTTAACGAATCAACATTATTAAATTTAGTAGGAGATTTTGCCAATGCTCTTGAGGCAAAGAATTGTATCAACAACAGCGCTATTGATTTAATCTTCTTAGACATTGAGATGCCGTTAATCAACGGTTTCGACTTATTAGACGGACTAAAAACTAAACCACAAATTATCTTCATTACTTCAAAAGCTGATTACGCAGTAAAAGCTTTTGATTATGAAGCAACAGATTTCCTTCAAAAACCAATTTCTAAAGAACGCTTCAATAAAGCGGTAAAAAAAGCCACTGAACTTCACGCATTACGTTACGAAAACCATGAAGAACATGGCGATAGTATCGTAATAAAAAGTAATTTAAAGAAACTAAAAGTGTATGTTTCTAAAATTAAATGGATTGAAGCATATGGTGATTATATCAAAGTTGTTACTGATGACGAAAGTCATTTAGTATTATCAACTATGAAAGGTTTTGAAAAAGAACTTCCAGAAGGTAAATTCATTCGAGTACACAAATCGTATATTATCAATTTAGACCGTGTGGAAAAATTCAATAGTAAGTTTGCTGAAATTGGAACTACGAAAATTCCTTTGAGTCGTAATAAGAAAGAAGAAATTGTAAAAGCAATCGAAAACGCTTAATACACGTCGACATCAACTTTCACCTT
>JAULXA010000093.1:0-2042 GCA_032118875.1 Flavobacterium sp. | reverse complement strand
AGTTCAGGAACTATTCGTGCATCAACACTTATTTCTACAGCTAATTTATCAACAAATAATTTAACAGCAACAAATTTACTAGCTACGGCATCTACTATTACAAATTTAAGTATTCCTGGTACTTTAACAGTAGTGAATATCACATCAACTAATTTAGTAGAAACCAATATTACAGCTGGAGGTATAGTAGTTACTGGGGGAAGTTTAAATGCAACATTTAATAGTAATACTATTGGGAATATATTTACAACTGGTGGTAATGTAGGTATTGGGACTACAGTTCCAAGTGCATCTTTACATATTAATACAACAAATACCTTTGGTCATTTGTATTCTGGTAATGTTCTTCAGAATAGACGAATCGTTTTATGGAGTATGAATAATAATATTAACCAGTTTGTGGGTTTCGGTGTAAATTCAAATACATTACGTTATCAAGTTGAAACAACAGCTGCAAATCACGTTTTTTATGCAGCATCGAGTACTACAAACTCAGATGAATTGATGCGTATAACAGGCGTCGGAAATGTTGTTATTGCAGGTAGTACATCTACTACATCTGTTAGTTCCGCTTCATTATATAGTACTAACCAGACAACAACTAATATTGTATCTACTGCTATAAGTTCTAGTAATGTGATTGTAAATGATAACTTAAATATTTCTGGTATTAGTTCATTCTTTGGTGGTAGCTTTTCTGCTAATAATAATGTTACATCAGCTTCCACAGTCACAGGTCTCTTGTTCCCATCTGCAACAGTTCGTTCTTTCATTGCAACACTTAATATCAATATTTCTAAACCTAGTGGTAACTTAAATTCTACAGTTACTTTGGAAGGAACACAACTAGATTCAGGATGGATACTTTATGATTCTGCTCTTGGTGACTCAACTGGTTTAGTGTTTACCATAAATTCTTCAGGACAAATATTATATACATCACCTAACTACGTTGGATGGGTATCTACAACTATTAGATTTGAGGCACATTATTATACACTTGCTGGAACATATACACCAGTTGTTTTACCTACTAGTGGTAATGTTTCTGTTACCGGTGTTCTTTCTGTCAATAATACTTCTAACGCAACAAGCACAAGTTCTGGTGCTTTAACTGTATCTGGTGGAGCTGGTATTTCTAAGAGTCTATTAGTTGGTGAAAACTTAAATGTAGGTGGTTTATCAAATACTTTCACAGGAAGTTTTGCAGCTGCAAATAATGTAGCAGCTGCTACAAATGTTACTGGATTTTTAGTACCAACTGCTACGTTCAGTTCCTTCACAGCAAACCTTAACGTTCGTCTTTTAACAACAACTACAACACTTAATGCGCAATACATGTTTGAAGCAACTCAATCAACTGGTGGATGGTTACTCAATGATTCATCTTTTGGTGACGCCGTAGGAATTACATTTACGATTACATCTACTGGTCAAATTCAATATACATCTACAAATGTAGCTAACTGGCAAAGCACAACTATTAATTTTGCAGTCAACGCTATTAGTATCAGTTCAGGTTTTACAGCTGTTCTTCCAACAAGTGGTAATGTTGCCATTTCAGGTAATTTAACAATTGATAGTACTACGGATTCAAGTTCAACAAGTTCGGCTTCACTTGTTCTTGCAGGTGGTGCTGGTATAAATAAAAGTTTACTTCTTGGTGGAAATTTCAACATTGGTGGTGTGTCAACACAATTTGCAGGCACATTTATTGCAGCAAACAGTGCATCAGGAGCTAATGTTACAGGTTTATCTTTCCCTAATGCAAATATCCGTTCATTTACATGCACAATCAGTCTTCGAGTTGTTAGTAGTGTGAATTATAACACTCAACATACCATTGATGGTATTCAAAGAGCAACTGGTGGTTGGCAAATAAGTGATTCTCAAATTGGAGATGTATCTGGTATTACATTTGCTATCAATTCAAGTGGTCAATTAACATATACTTCTCCTACATTTACAAGTTGGACAAGTACAACAATGCATTACAATGCAGTTGCATACAATATTTCAAGTAGTTACACACCTATGCCAAT
>JAULXA010000092.1:0-27388 GCA_032118875.1 Flavobacterium sp. | reverse complement strand
GGCGCAAGTAGTTTGGTGTATTGTTTGGTGAGTTTTATTTTCTTTAAAGGAATTTTATCCAAATATTACCGATTAGTTGCACTTTCGTTAACAATTGTATTATTATATGGCGGAATTATATGGTATATGTTTCCGAATGCAGAAACCTTAAAAGGAAACGTTTCATGGGAAGGACATTTCGCAGGATTTGTTACAGGATTAACGATGGGGGTTTTTATAAAAACTCCACAATTTGAAAAACCAATTTTCTACGATTGGGAACATCCCGATTTTGATCCAACAGATAATCCATTCTTTAAACAATTTGATGAAAATGGTAATTTTGTCAACCCACCAAAACCTGAACTTTAAGTTATAGAAGAAACGGAAGTTGATTCGTATTTTAAATCGTCAGTAAAAGTAATTTATGAATTTTTGAAAATGAAGTAAAAAAAAGACTTATATAATTGAGAATTCAATCATATAAGTCATATATGTAAATTAATTTTTCTAAAAAATTAAAGCAATCTTTGTCTTACTACTTCGTATAAAAAAGCACCACAAGCAACTGAAACATTTAAAGATTCAATAGTTCCGTACATAGGTAATTTTGCTTTTTCATCCACCACTTTTAAAACAGATGGATTTACACCGCGCTCTTCGTTACCCATAATAATCGCTACAGGAACTTTAAAGTCTATATCGTAAATAGTGCTTTCCGTTTTTTCAGTAGCGGCTACGGTTTTGATGTCGCAACTTTGTAAGTGAAAAACAGCATCTTTAATATGATCTACTTTACAAATTGGAATATTGAAAACGGCACCAGCACTAGTTTTTACCGTGTCACCATTTACTGGAGCAGAACCTTGTTTTTGAACAATAATTCCGTTTACACCAACACATTCTGCTGTTCTGATAATTGCACCAAAATTTCTAGCATCTGATAATTGATCTAAAACTAAAAACAAAGGTGTTTTACCACTTTCTAAAGTTTTTTCAATTAAAGTATCTAAATCATGAAAAGCAATTGGCGAAATAGTTGCCACCGCTCCTTGGTGATTTAAAGACGTAAAACGATTCAGTTTTTCAACTGGAACATAACTAAAATTTACATTATTCGCTTTTATAGCTTTCATTAAATCTTTCATTAAGTCGCCCTGAGCTTCTTTCTGAATAAATACTTTGTCTATAAGTGCACCCGAATGTATGCCTTCAATAATAGCTCTAATTCCAAAAATCTGATTGTCGTTTTTCATAGGTGCAAAGATATAATATTAAGGTCAAGTAAAAAATAAAATAATAAAGTTGTTTTTTCTTGTGTTTAATTTGGCTCTTTTAGCTTTTTACTTTGCTCTTTAGAAATACGTTTTAAAACTAATTTGTACAATGGAATTGGAAAGTTTTATAGTTTGATTGCTCGTGCTTCCATTAGCATACACTAAATTGAATAAGCCGCCATTACTAATTAATCCGAATCCAAAACCTAAACCGTAAAGTTGGTCTTTGCTGTTATTGGCTTTGTCTTGATAATAACCAAAATCGGTAATACTGTAAAAATACAAATTGGAAGAAACCACATATCGGTATTCGGCAAAAATTCCACTAAATACATTTCCTTGTAAGCTATTTTCGTTGAAACCTCTGATGGATTGAATGCCTCCAAATCGGTATAATTCATTCGTGAAATAATCGTTACTTTGAAGATAATAGGTGTCGTTTTTTAAATGAATATAGTTTTTTTTATTGAGTTCGAGCAGTTGCTGGACTTGAAATTGCGCAAAAAACTGATTGGTTTTTATAGAACTGGCCGTTCTGTCTCCGATGCCGAATTTGGTAAAAAAAGAGAATTTATCAGGAAATAAAGAATCGTCAAAATCTATTTTTTTATGTTCGAAAGTAGTAGTCACAAAAGTCGATTTTAAATCTTTTACAAAAGAAGATGGTGTTTTTTGTATCGCTTCAGAAACATTGTCTTTGTATCCGATGAATGCTTTGGTGTTGTAATTTATCATGTAACCCAAATCGAAATCGAAACTGCTGTTTTGAAAAATTGTATCTTGTTTAAAGATTTTCAAATTTGCTTTTAATGCCATCGGGCTTTTGAAAATATAGGCTAAATCTAAATTCACATTGAAAGTACTTTGTTTGTTTCCGTCGTTTTTCCAATACAAATTGAAGCGTTCGCCAGAATTCAAATTGTTGTATAAATTCAAATCTAAATACCCGTTAAATTGTAGTTTCTGTGTTTCTTCATTGTTTCCAAATCCTAAAAAACCATCAAAAGTGTTGTTTTTTCTTTTTTCTAAATACAAATATACTTTTGTAGAATCTGTTGTAAGTAGAACTTCTGGATATTTAGTTTGAGTCACGAAAGGTAAAGCATTAAAATCGGAATGAATTTTTTTAATGATGCTTTTGTTAAAAGGTTTCGACTGGTATTTTCTTAAAAAGACTTTCTTAATTCCGTTTGGAAATTGACTGTAGCCTTGAAAAACCAAGTTGTTAATTTTTCTGACTTGATTGAGTTCGATAATCAAATCGGCTTGTAATAGAGTATTTGTCTTGTTGAAGTTGTTTAATTTAATTTTCGATTGTGCAAAACCTTTCTTTTCTAGAAGGTTCAATTTTTCATTGATGAAATTTTCTGTATTCGAAAGTAGAATGATTTCAGATTTTTTTAAGTTTAAAATTTCTTTTACTTCATTTGATAAGCTGTCTATTTTGATTTCGATGTTTCGAGTTAAGTTTCCTAATCTATATATGAAAGTAAAGCTGCTATCATTGGTTTTTTTGGTTTCCAGTAATTCGTTTTCCAAATAACCAATTTTTATTAAATTCTGATTGAATTTTTGTTGAGACTCTAATAAATTCTTAATATCCTTATGTGTTTTAATATATCCGATACTGTCAATAATTTTATTTTCAATTGAAGAATTTCCTTCAATTTTTAGATAAAACTGCTGACTATATAGGTAAGGTGAAAATAAAAACAAGAATATCATATATTTCATAGCCCAAATATAACGTAATTTTTCTTGAATTTATTTTGATGATTGGTTGTAAAATAATCTTTCTTAGGGGAGGTTTTCAATAAATTGGTTATCAAAAAGTTAGAAAATTAAAAATAAATATAATAGAGTTTGGATAATAAAAAATATTTTCTACCTTTGCATCCCTTAAAATAAGGTAACAATAAACAAGTTTAATTAAAATTTAATTATGCCAACAATTCAGCAGTTAGTTAGAACAGGAAGAACCAAAATAACTAAGAAGAGTAAATCGGCGGCTTTAGATTCATGTCCTCAACGTAGAGGTGTATGTACTCGTGTTTACACAACGACTCCAAAAAAACCAAACTCAGCGATGAGAAAGGTAGCTAGGGTTCGTTTAACAAACGGAAACGAAGTAAATGCATACATTCCTGGAGAGGGGCATAATTTACAAGAGCACTCGATAGTATTAGTTAGAGGTGGAAGGGTAAAAGATTTACCAGGAGTTAGATACCACATTGTGCGTGGTGCTTTAGACACAGCAGGTGTTAAAGACAGAACACAACGTAGATCTAAATACGGTACAAAACGCCCTAAAGAAGCAGCTAAAAAGTAATTATTTAACACTTTTAAAGAAAAGACATGAGAAAAAGACAGGCCAAAAAAAGACCTCTTTTGCCAGATCCAAAATTCAACGATCAGTTGGTAACACGTTTCGTAAACAACTTAATGTGGGATGGTAAAAAATCAGTTGCTTTTAAAGTATTTTATGATGCTTTAGATATAGTTGAGACAAAAAAACAAGATGCAGAGAAATCTTCATTAGAAATTTGGAAAGATGCATTAACTAACGTTATGCCTCACGTAGAAGTTCGTTCACGTAGAGTGGGTGGAGCTACATTTCAAATTCCTATGCAAATTCGCCCAGATAGAAAAGTATCTATGGCAATTAAATGGTTGATTCTTTACACTAGAAAAAGAAATGAAAAATCTATGGCTGGTAAATTAGCTGCAGAGATTTTAGCAGCAGCAAAAGAAGAAGGTGCTGCCGTGAAGAAAAGAATGGATACTCACAAGATGGCAGATGCTAATAAAGCATTCTCTCACTTTAGATTTTAATTCTTAAAGAAATGGCTAGAGAACTTAAATATACAAGAAATATTGGAATTGCTGCTCACATTGATGCTGGTAAAACAACAACAACGGAGCGTATATTATTCTATACTGGGAAATCACACAAAATTGGTGAAGTACATGATGGTGCTGCAACAATGGACTGGATGGCTCAAGAACAAGAAAGAGGTATTACAATTACTTCTGCAGCTACAACTTGTGAGTGGAATTTTCCAACTACACAAGGTAAAATGTTGCCAGAAACATTGCCTTATCACTTTAATATTATTGATACTCCAGGACACGTTGACTTTACAGTTGAAGTAAACCGTTCTTTACGTGTACTTGATGGTTTGGTTTTCTTATTTAGTGCAGTTGATGGTGTTGAGCCACAATCTGAAACTAACTGGAGATTAGCAGATCAATACAGAGTGCCACGTATCGGATTCGTTAACAAAATGGACAGACAAGGATCTAACTTTTTGATGGTATGTCAACAAGTAAGAGATATGTTAAAGTCTAACGCGGTTGCAATTACTTTACCTATTGGTGAAGAAAATGATTTCAAAGGTGTTGTTGACTTAGTAAGAAACCAAGCTATTGTTTGGGATGATGCAGGAATGGGAGCAACTTATGAAGTTGTTGATATTCCAGCTGATATGCTTGATGAAGTTAAAGAATACAGAGATATCCTTATTGAAGCAGTTGCTGATTACGATGAGAACTTGCTTGATAAATACATGGAAGATCCGGATTCAATTACTGAAGAAGAAATCAACATTGCATTAAGAGCTGCGGTTATGGATATGGCTATCATTCCTATGATTGCTGGTTCTTCTTTCAAAAACAAAGGAGTTCAATTCATGTTAGATGCAGTATGTAAATACTTACCATCTCCAATGGATAAAGAAGGTATCGAAGGGATTCATCCTGATGATGCTGAATTATTAGAAGAAGATCAAACAAAAATATTACGTAAGCCAGATGTTAAAGAGCCATTCGCTGCTTTAGCATTCAAAATTGCTACTGACCCATTCGTAGGTCGTTTAGCTTTCTTCCGCGCTTATTCTGGTCGTTTAGATGCAGGTTCGTATGTTTTAAATACTCGTTCTGGTAATAAAGAAAGAATTTCTCGTATCTATCAAATGCACGCTAACAAACAAAATCCAATCGAATATATCGAAGCTGGAGATATTGGAGCGGCAGTTGGTTTTAAAGATATCAAAACTGGAGATACATTGTGTGATGAAAAACACCCAATTATTCTTGAGTCAATGAAATTCCCTGCGCCAGTAATTGGTATCGCTATTGAGCCTAAAACAAAAGCTGACGTGGATAAAATGGGTATGGCTTTAGCTAAATTAGCTGAAGAAGATCCAACGTTTACTGTTAGAACTGATGAGGCTTCAGGCCAGACTATTATTTCAGGTATGGGTGAGCTTCACTTAGATATCTTGGTTGATAGAATGAAACGTGAATTCAAAGTTGAAGTAAACCAAGGTGAGCCTCAAGTTGAATACAAAGAAGCATTTACAAGATCTGCAACGCACAGAGAAACTTACAAAAAACAATCTGGAGGTCGTGGTAAATTCGGTGATATCGTATTTACATTAGAACCAGCAGATTTAGTTGACGGTAAAGCTCCTGTAGGATTACAGTTTATTAATGCGGTTAAAGGTGGTAACGTTCCTAAAGAATATATTCCATCTGTAGAAAAAGGTTTCCGTGAAGCTATGAAATCTGGTCCTTTAGCAGGATACCAAGTTGATAGTTTAAAAGTAACTTTAACTGACGGATCTTTCCACCCAGTCGATTCAGACGCTCTTTCTTTTGAATTAGCAGCTAGAATGGGTTATAGAGAAGTAGCAAAAGCTGCTGGAGCTATCGTTTTAGAACCTATCATGAAAATGGAAGTTATTACACCAGAAGAAAACATGGGAGATATCGTTGGTGATATTAACCGTCGTAGAGGTCAGGTGAATGACATGGGTGACAGAAACGGAGCTAAAACTATCAAAGCGGATGTGCCATTATCAGAAATGTTTGGTTATGTAACAACATTAAGAACATTGTCTTCAGGTAGAGCAACTTCAACTATGGAGTTTTCTCACTACGCTGAGACACCTGCTAATATTTCAGAAGCGGTAATTAAAAAAGCAAAAGGTAACGCCTAATTCTTAAGAAAATGAGTCAAAAAATCAGAATAAAATTGAAATCTTACGATCACATGTTGGTAGACAAGTCTGCTGAAAAGATTGTAAAAACTGTAAAAAGTACAGGTGCTGTTGTAACTGGTCCAATTCCATTACCAACTCACAAAAGAATTTTTACAGTATTACGTTCTCCACACGTAAACAAAAAATCTAGAGAGCAGTTTGAATTAATGTCATACAAAAGATTACTAGATATTTATAGTTCTTCTTCAAAAACGATTGATGCGTTAATGAAATTAGAATTACCAAGTGGTGTTGAAGTAGAAATTAAAGTATAACTTTATTTCATAATAAATAAAAACCGAGTTGAAATACTACTCGGTTTTTTTATATCCTCAAGGGAAAAAATATACCTTTTTTGTTGTTTTTGAAAATAAGTTAACATTTATTTTTGAGAACAATAAAATATTTATATATTTGCACCCTTGAAAAAATTCAGCAAGTGTGCTGAAAATCAATGTTTAATTAATTAATATGTATTTATGTCTGGGTTAATCGGAAGAAAAATCGGTATGACTAGCATCTTTGACGAGAATGGAAAAAACATTCCATGTACTGTTATTGAAGCTGGGCCATGCGTTGTTACCCAAGTCAGAACCAACGAAGTTGATGGGTATGAAGCCCTTCAATTAGGTTTCGATGACAAAACTGAAAAGCATACAGTTAAAGCTGAAGAAGGTCACTTCAAGAAAGCTGGTACTGCTGCTAAGAAGAAAGTTGTTGAATTCCAAGGTTTTGATGCGGAGTTTAAGTTAGGAGATTCAATTGATGTAAACTTATTCGCTGAAGGTGAATTTGTTGACGTTATGGGTCATTCTAAAGGTAAAGGATTTCAAGGTGTTGTAAAGCGTCATGGTTTCGGTGGGGTTGGTCAAGCCACTCACGGTCAACATAATCGTTTAAGAGCGCCAGGATCTGTTGGAGCGTCATCTTATCCTTCTAGAGTATTCAAAGGAATGAGAATGGCAGGAAGAATGGGTGGAGATAATGTAACAGTTCAAAACTTGAAAGTATTGAAAATTGTTGCTGATAAAAATCTTTTAGTAATTAAAGGGTGTGTACCTGGGTGCAAAAACTCTTATGTAATCATTCAGAAGTAATGGAAGTAAAAGTTTTAGATATCACTGGAAAAGAAACAGGTCGTAAAGTAATTCTTGACGATACAGTTTTCGCTATTGAACCTAACAAACATGCTGTTTATTTAGATGTTAAGCAATACTTGGCTAACCAAAGACAAGGAACGCATAAAGCTAAAGAAAGAGCTGAAGTTAGAGGAAGTACTCGTAAAATTAAAAAACAAAAAGGTACAGGTACTGCTCGTGCAGGATCTAAAAAATCTCCTTTATTTAAAGGCGGTGGTACTGTATTTGGTCCAAGACCGAGAAGTTATTCATTCAAATTGAATAAAAACTTAAAAAGATTAGCACGTAAATCTGCTTTCTCTTTAAAGGCTCAAGAATCAAATATTATTGTTGTTGAAGATTTTACATTTGACACGCCAAACACTAAAAAATTCATTAATGTATTGAGTTCTTTAGGGTTAGAAAACAAAAAATCTCTATTTATATTAGGTGATGCAAATAAAAATGTATATTTGTCGTCGCGTAATTTAAAAGTAACTTCTGTTGTAAACTGCGCAGAATTAAGTACTTATGCTATTTTAAATGCAAAAAGTTTAGTTCTTTTAGAAGGTTCATTAGAAGCTATAGAAGCTAATTTAAGTAAATAATTCAGATCATGAGTGTTATTATTAAGCCAATTGTAACTGAAAAGTTAACTAAAGATGGTGAAGTTTTTAACCGTTTTGGTTTTATAGTTGAAAAAACTGCAAACAAAGTACAAATCAAAAAAGCTGTTGAAGCTACATTTGGTATTACTGTTGTTGCTGTAAGAACAATGAACTATAGAGCTGATAGAAGTGTAAAATACACTAAAAGCGGATTAATCAGTGGAAAAACAAATGCTTACAAAAAAGCAGTTGTTCAAGTTAAAGAAGGAGAATCGATAGATTTTTATACTAATATCTAATATACAACAATGTCAGTTAGAAAATTAAAACCTATTACCCCAGGTCAGCGTTTTAGAGTTGTAAATAGCTTTGACACTATTACAACTGATAAGCCGGAGCGTTCATTGATCGCACCGAAAAAAAACTCTGGAGGTAGAAATAGTCAAGGAAAAATGACCATGCGTTATACAGGTGGTGGTCATAAACAAAAGTACCGTATTATTGATTTTAAAAGAACAAAAGCTGGAATTCCTGCTAATGTGAAAACTATCGAGTACGATCCAAACCGTTCAGCATTTAT
This sequence comes from Flavobacterium sp., assembly GCA_032118875.1. GTDB lineage: Bacteria > Bacteroidota > Bacteroidia > Flavobacteriales > Flavobacteriaceae > Flavobacterium. The sequence goes on along the minus strand of JAULXA010000092.1, from coordinate 18,784 downwards.
CTCATTATTATATTATGCAGATGGAGCAAAAACTTATGTTATTGCACAGAATGGTTTACAAGTTGGGCAAACTGTAGTTTCAGGTGAAGATGCTTCTCCAGAAATCGGTAATGCTTTACCTTTAAGTAAAATTCCATTAGGAACAGTTATTTCTTGTATCGAATTAAGACCTGGTCAAGGTGCGGTTATCGCTCGTTCGGCAGGTACATTTGCTCAGTTAATGGCTAGAGATGGAAAATATGCAACAATTAAAATGCCATCAGGAGAAACAAGATTAATCTTGTTAACTTGTTCAGCAACAATTGGAGCAGTATCTAACTCTGACCACCAATTAGTAGTATCTGGAAAAGCAGGTAGAACTAGATGGTTAGGAAGAAGACCTAGAACAAGACCAGTAGCTATGAACCCAGTTGATCACCCTATGGGAGGTGGTGAAGGACGCTCTTCAGGAGGTCATCCACGTTCAAGAAAAGGTTTACCAGCTAAAGGTTATAGAACTCGTTCTAAGGTTAACCCGAGTAACAAGTATATTGTAGAACGTAGAAAGAAATAATAAGATATGGCACGTTCATTAAAAAAAGGACCATTTGTACACTTTAAATTAGAAAAGAAAGTACAAGAGAATATAGAAGGTGGTAATAAAAATGTTGTGAAGACTTGGTCTAGAGCATCTATGATTATTCCAGATTTTGTAGGACAAACTATCGCTGTTCACAATGGCCGTCAATTCGTACCAGTTTATGTAACTGAGAATATGGTTGGTCATAAATTAGGAGAATTCTCACCAACAAGATCTTTTAGAGGTCACGCGGGTGCGAAAAATAAAGGTAAAAAATAAGAAGTCATGGGAGTTCGTAAAAGAGAAGCAGCTGACGCAAGAAAAGAAGCTAACAAGCAGATTGCGTTTGCTAAATTAAATAACTGCCCTTCTTCACCAAGAAAAATGCGCTTAGTTGCGGATCAAGTAAGAGGTCAGAAGGTAGAAAATGCTCTTAATATATTAAGATTCAGTCCAAAAGAAGCTTCAAAAAAATTAGAGAAATTAGTTTTATCTGCCATTGCAAACTGGTCTGCTAAAAACGAAGGTTCTAATATGGAAGAAGCTGGCTTGTTCGTAAAAGAAATTAGAGTTGATGGTGGTATGATGTTAAAAAGATTACGTCCTGCACCTCAAGGTAGAGCACACAGAATTAGAAAACGTTCTAATCACGTAACAGTGGTTTTAGGAGCTATCAATAACACACAAAGTAATTAATTAACAGTATGGGACAAAAGACAAATCCAATTGGAAACAGACTTGGTATCATCAGAGGATGGGACTCAAACTGGTATGGTGGAAATGATTACGGAGATAAAATCGCCGAAGATTACAAAATCAGAAAGTATATCCATGCGCGTTTAACGAAAGCTAGTGTATCAAAAATAATTATCGAGAGAACTTTAAAACTTGTAACCGTTACTATCACTACTGCTAGACCTGGTATTATTATCGGAAAAGGCGGACAAGAGGTAGACAAGTTAAAAGAAGAACTTAAGAAAATTACAGATAAGGAAATTCAAATCAACATTTTCGAAATCAAAAGACCTGAATTAGATGCTTACTTAGTTGGTAACTCTATCGCTCGTCAAATCGAAAGTCGTATTTCTTACAGAAGAGCTATTAAGATGGCTATCGCAGCAGCAATGAGAATGAATGCAGAAGGAATTAAGGTTCTTATTTCTGGTCGTTTAAATGGTGCAGAGATGGCTCGTTCAGAAGGCTTCAAAGAAGGAAGAATTCCATTATCAACTTTCAGAGCAGACATTGATTATGCATTATCTGAAGCTCACACTACTTATGGTAGAATGGGAATCAAAGTATGGATAATGAAGGGTGAAGTTTATGGTAAAAGAGATCTTTCTCCTTTAGTAGGTATGGACAAAAAAGGTCCTAAATCAACTGAAAGAGGTGGTTTTGATTCAAAAGGAAAAGGCGGTAAACCAGCTCCACGCAAAAGAAAGTAATTTTTTAAATAAAAGACAAAATGTTACAACCTAAAAGAACAAAATATCGTAAGGTACAAAAGGGAAGAATGAAAGGTAACTCTCAAAGAGGACACATCCTTTCAAACGGAATGTTTGGTATTAAATCTTTAGATTCTTCTTTTATCACGTCACGTCAAATTGAAGCATCTCGTATTGCTGCAACACGTTTCATGAAAAGAGAGGGTCAATTATGGATCAAAATATTTCCAGACAAGCCTATTACAAAAAAACCACTTGAGGTACGTATGGGTAAAGGAAAAGGGGCAGTCGAATATTGGGCTGCTGTTGTAAAACCAGGAAAAATTATGTTTGAAGTAGGTGGAGTGCCTATCTCAGTTGCTAAAGAGGCGTTACGTCTTGCAGCACAAAAACTTCCTGTAAAAACTAAGTTTATCGTTGCTAGAGATTTCGAAGCATAATAAAAATTAATTATGAAACAATCTGAAATAAATAATCTATCTGTAGCTGACTTACAAGCAAAGCTTGTTCAGTTAAAGAAAACGTATAACGACCTTAAAATGGCTCATGCTATTTCTCCAATCGAGAATCCGCTTCAAATGAGAACATTAAGAAGATCAGTAGCAAGACTTGCAACTGAAATTACTAAAAGAGAGTTACAATAATTGTATTCTGCTGAAAGATGGAAAAAAGAAATTTAAGAAAAGAAAGAGTTGGTGTTGTTACTAGTAATAAAATGGATAAATCTATTGTTATTTCAGAAACAAAAAGAGTAAAACACCCTATGTATGGTAAGTTCGTGTTAAAAACTAAGAAATATGTTGCACACGACGAAACAAACGACTGTAATATTGGTGATACTGTAAAGATTAGCGAAACGCGTCCTTTAAGTAAAACAAAATGTTGGAGATTAGTTGAAATCATTGAAAGAGCTAAGTAATTATGGTACAACAAGAATCAAGATTAAAAGTAGCAGATAACACAGGAGCAAAAGAAGTTTTGACTATCCGTGTTCTAGGTGGAACGAAACGTCGTTACGCATCTGTAGGTGATAAAATTGTAGTTTCAATCAAAGACGCAGCTCCTAACAGTAATGTTAAAAAAGGATCTGTATCAACTGCAGTTGTAATACGTACCAAAAAAGAAGTGAGAAGAGCCGATGGTTCATACATTAGATTTGATGACAACGCATGTGTGTTATTAAATGCAGGTGGTGAAATGAGAGGTACTCGTGTTTTTGGTCCAGTAGCTAGAGAACTTCGTGAAAAACAATTCATGAAAATTGTATCATTAGCACCTGAGGTGCTTTAATTCTCAAAGAAATGATGAAAATTAAAATAAAATCAGGAGACCTAGTAAGAGTTAATGCTGGTGATCATAAAGGACAAGAAGGTAAAGTTTTACGTGTAATTCGCGATAAAAACAAAGCTGTAGTGGAAGGATTAAACATGGTTTCAAAACATACGAAACCAAGTGCAAAAAGCCCACAAGGTGGAATCGTGAAAAAAGAAGCTCCTATTCATATTTCTAACTTAGCGTTAGTAGACTCTAAAACTAAAGAGACTTCTAAAGTAGGTTTTAGAATGGATGGAGAAACAAAAGTAAGATTTTCAAAAAAATCTAATCAAGTTATATAGTTATGGGATACTTACCAAGACTAAAGGAAGAATATAAAAGCAGAATAGTTGCTGCTTTGAAAGAAGAATTTGGTTACAAAAATGTAATGCAAGTTCCAAAATTGGAAAAAATTGTTATTAGCCGTGGTGTTGGTGCTGCTGTGTCTGACAAAAAATTAGTAGATTACGCTGTTGAAGAGTTAACTAAAATTACTGGTCAAAAAGCTGTAGCTACAATTTCTAAGAAAGACGTTGCTTCATTCAAACTAAGAAAAGGTATGCCAATTGGTGCTAAAGTAACTTTACGTGGAGAAAGAATGTATGAGTTTTTAGATAGGCTTATCACTTCATCTTTACCACGTGTAAGAGATTTTGGTGGAATTAAATCTACTGGATTTGATGGAAGAGGTAATTATAACTTAGGTGTACTTGAGCAAATCATTTTCCCAGAAATTGATATTGATAAAGTAAACAAAATTTCAGGGATGGATATTACTTTTGTTACATCTGCTGAAACAGATAAAGAAGCAAAATCATTATTAACTGAATTAGGTTTACCTTTCAAAAAGAACTAAGTTATGGCTAAAGAATCAATGAAAGCCCGTGAGGTTAAAAGACAAGCTGTTGTAGATAAGTATGCTGAAAAAAGAAAAGCTTTGAAAAAAGCTGGAGATTATGAAGCATTACAAAAATTACCTAAAAACGCTTCGCCAATTCGTTTACACAATCGTTGTAAATTAACTGGTAGACCAAGAGGTTACATGCGTCAATTTGGTCTTTCACGTGTAACATTCCGTGAAATGGCTAATCAAGGGTTAATCCCAGGAGTTAAAAAAGCTTCTTGGTAATCTCGCAAAAAGTTATTACTTTTGCAAACCAAAAATAATTTTTAATTGATTAAAGGTTCAGGAAGCGAGTGCTTCCTGAAAACCATAATCGCAAATTTATACATATGTATACAGATCCAATAGCAGATTATCTTACAAGAGTAAGAAATGCAGCTAGAGTAAACCACAAAGTGGTTGAAATTCCTGCTTCGAACTTGAAAAAAGAAATCACAAAGATTTTATTCGATCAAGGATATATCTTAAGTTACAAGTTTGAAGATTCTACTGTTCAAGGTACAATCAAAATCGCTTTGAAGTATGATAAAGATACTAAAGAGTCAGTAATTAAAGATATCCAAAGAATTAGTAAACCAGGTTTACGTAAGTACGCAAGTTCTACGAACATCCCAAGAATTTTAAATGGTTTAGGTATTGCTATCGTGTCTACTTCTAAAGGAGTTATGACAGGTAAAATGGCTAAGCAATTAAATGTTGGTGGTGAAGTAATTTGTTACGTATACTAATTTTAAAGACCATATAAGATGTCAAGAATAGGTAAAAATCCAATTGCAATTCCAGCAGGAGTAACTGTAGAAGTGAAAGATGCTGTAGTTACAGTAAAAGGAAAATTAGGCGAGCTTACTCAGGAATATTCTGATGTAACGATCAAAATTGAAGATAACAATGTTATCGTTGAGCGTGCAACAGATCATAAGAATGAGAGAGCGAAACACGGACTATATCGTTCATTAATCAATAACATGATTATTGGAGTAGCAGACGGTTTCACAAAACAATTAGAATTAGTTGGAGTAGGATATAGAGCTTCAAACCAAGGGCAAAAATTAGATTTAGCTTTAGGTTTTTCACACAATATCGTACTAGAAGTAGTATCTGAAGTAAATGTTGAAACAATCTCGGAAAAAGGTAAAAATCCGATAGTGAAATTAACTTCATTTGACAAACAATTATTAGGACAGGTTGCTGCTAAAATCAGAGCTTTCCGTAAACCTGAACCGTACAAAGGAAAAGGTGTTAAGTTTGTTGGTGAGGAAGTAAGAAGAAAAGCAGGTAAATCAGCTTAAAATATAAAGTTATGTCATTAACAAAATCTGAAAGAAGACAAAGAATACAGTTCAGAATCAGAAAGACTGTAAGCGGAACTGCTGCTCAACCTAGACTTTCTGTTTTTAGAAGTAATAAAGAAATCTATGCGCAAATCATAGATGACGTAAACGGTGTTACTATAGTTTCTGCTTCATCGAGAGATAAAGGAGTTACTACAGGTACTAAAATCGAAACTGCAAGTGCAGTTGGTAAATTGATCGCAGAAAAAGCGCTTAAAGCTGGTGTTTCAACTATCACTTTTGATAGAGGTGGAAACTTATACCATGGACGTGTAAAATCGTTAGCTGAAGGAGCTAGAGAAGCGGGACTTAAATTCTAAGGTATGTATCAAAATTATAAAAACGTAGAATTAGTGAAACCAGCAGGTCTTGAATTAAAAGACCGTTTGGTAAGTGTTAATCGTGTTACTAAAGTTACTAAAGGAGGTAGAGCCTTTGGTTTTTCAGCTATTGTTGTAGTTGGAGATGAAAACGGAGTAGTAGGTCACGGTTTAGGAAAATCTAAAGATGTTTCTGAAGCAATTGCGAAAGCAGTAGAAGATGCTAAGAAAAATTTAGTAAAGATTCCTTTAAGTGGACAATCTGTTCCTCATGAGCAAAAAGGTAAATTTGGTGGTGCTAGAGTATTCTTAATGCCAGCTTCACACGGTACCGGAGTTATCGCTGGTGGTGCTGTACGTGCGGTATTAGAATCAGTTGGTGTACACGATGTATTATCTAAATCTCAAGGATCATCAAATCCTCACAACGTAGTTAAAGCAACTTTTGATGCTTTATTACAAATGAGAAGTGCTCTTACTGTTGCAAAACAAAGAGGAGTTTCTTTAGATAAAGTATTTAAAGGATAAATCAAGGAGATATGACGAAAATATTAGTAAAACAAGTTAGAAGTAAAATCAACTGTCCACTAGACCAAAAAAGAACATTAATTGCTCTTGGTATTAGAAAAATGGGTCAAGTTGTTGAGCACGATGCAAGTCCTGCTGTCCTTGGAATGGTAAACAAAGTTAAACACTTAGTTTCTGTAGAAGAAACTAAATAACAACATACATGTTATGAATTTAAGTAACTTACAACCAGCAGAAGGTTCTGTTCACAACCAAAACAAAAGAGTAGGTAGAGGTGAAGGTTCTGGTAAAGGTGGTACTTCGACAAGAGGTCACAAAGGAGCCAAATCACGTTCTGGTTATTCAAAGAAAATTGGTTTTGAAGGAGGTCAAATGCCTCTTCAACGAAGAGTACCAAAATTTGGTTTCAAAAACATCAATAGAGTAGAATATCAAGGTATAAATCTTGATACATTACAAGGTTTAGTAGAAAACGGTGTAATCACTGAAGCTGTAGATTTTACAGTATTTGTTGATACACGTTTGGCTACAAAAAATAGCTTAGTAAAGATTTTAGGAAGAGGTGAGCTAAAAGCAAAATTAAAAGTTAGTGCTCACAAATTTACTGCTACTGCAAAAGCTGCTATCGAAGCTGCCGGAGGAGAAGTAGTAATTCTTTAATCATCATCACTATGAAGAAATTTATAGAATCATTTATCAATGTTTGGAAAATAGAAGAACTAAAAAATAAAATTTTAGTGACTCTTGGAATCTTACTTGTGTACCGTTTCGGTTCACAAGTAACATTACCAGGTATTGATTCAACTAAATTGCAAAGTTTGTCTAATCAAACAGAAGGTGGAATCGGTTGGTTAATTAATGTGTTTACAGGTGGTGCTTTCTCGGAAGCTTCTATCTTCGCATTAGGAATTATGCCTTACATCTCTGCATCGATTGTAGTTCAATTAATGGGAATTGCTATTCCTTATTTACAAAAATTACAAAAAGATGGTGAAAGTGGTAGAAAAACAATCAACCAAATTACACGTTGGTTAACCATTGCAATTACATTGGTTCAAGGTCCAGGTTATATTTTTAATTTAAAACAAACCTTACCGGCTGAAGCATTTGTAAATCCTGATTTCTTTACTTTCTTCCCTTTATTCGGGTCAGTATTAATCATCGTTTCGGGAACTATTTTCGCAATGTGGTTAGGAGAAAGAATTACAGAAAAAGGAATTGGTAACGGTATATCATTATTAATTATGGTTGGAATTTTAGCTAGAATGCCAGAAGCATTCATGCAAGAATTCGCATCAGCAATTACAAATGGTGGACCAATGAAAATCATTATTGAAATAATTATTTGGTTATTAGTAATTATAGCTACAATATTATTAGTAATGGCTTTGAGAAAAGTTCAGGTTCAATACGCAAGAAGATCAGTTTCTGGTGATTTCGAATCGGATTCAATGGATGATAATAGACAGTTTATCCCATTAAAGTTAAATTCTGCAGGTGTTATGCCAATTATTTTTGCGCAAGCAATTATGTTTATACCTGCTGCACTAGCTGGATTATCTAAGTCTGACACGGCTTTAAGCATTTCAAATATGTTTAAAGATCCATTCGGTTTAGTATATAATGTGGTTTTTGCTTTATTAATTATTATTTTTACGTATTTTTACACCGCCATTACGGTACCAACAAATAAAATGGCAGATGACTTAAAGAGAAGTGGTGGTTTCATTCCAGGTATTAAGCCAGGAGCAGAAACAGGCGATTTCTTAGATAAGTTAATGTCTTTAATAACCTTCCCGGGTTCAGTATTCTTAGCTTTAATCGCAGTGTTCCCTGCAATTATTCATGGTTTATTAGATGTTCAAGGGGCATGGGCTTATTTTTATGGAGGTACTTCGTTAATCATTATGGTCGGAGTTGCAATCGATACGATTCAACAAATCAATTCATACTTGTTAAACAAACATTATGATGGTTTAATGAAAAGTGGTAAAAATAGAAAAGCTGTCGCTTAATTAATTATGGCAAAACAATCAGCAATAGAACAAGACGGAAGCATTGTAGAAGCATTATCTAATGCAATGTTTCGAGTTGAATTAGAAAACGGACATGTAGTAATTGCTCATATCTCAGGTAAAATGCGTATGCATTACATTAAGTTGTTACCAGGAGACAAGGTTAAACTTGAAATGAGTCCTTACGATTTGTCTAAAGCTAGAATTACTTATAGATATTAAATAAGCAATAGGCAATAGGCAGTAAGCAATAAGCTTAAAGCATAAAGCATATGGCATAAAGCAATTTACAATGAAAGTAAGAGCATCAGTTAAAAAAAGAAGCGCAGAATGTATTATCGTGCGTAGAAAAGGTAGATTATACGTTATTAACAAAAAGAATCCTAGATTTAAACAAAGACAAGGATAATTATGGCAAGAATAGCAGGGGTTGATATCCCAAAAAACAAAAGAGGAGTTATCGCTTTAACATACATTTTTGGTATGGGTAGAAGTAGAGCTATTGAGGTTTTAGAAAAAGCCAAAGTAAGCCAAGATAAAAAAGTACTTGATTGGAATGATGACGAGATCGGAGCAATTCGTGAAGCAGTTTCATCATTTAAAATCGAAGGTGAATTACGTTCAGAAATTACATTAAACATCAAACGTTTAATGGATATCGGATGTCAAAGAGGTATCCGTCATAGAGCGGGATTACCTTTAAGAGGTCAAAGAACGAAAAACAACTCGAGAACAAGAAAAGGTAAAAGAAAAACTGTTGCTAACAAGAAAAAAGCAACTAAATAGTAAATAATATGGCTAAGGCAACTGCAAAAAAACGTAAAGTTATCGTTGAGTCTTCTGGAGAAGCACATATTAGCGCTACTTTTAACAACATCATCATTTCGTTAACAAACAAAAAAGGTGAAGTTATATCTTGGTCGTCAGCTGGTAAAATGGGTTTCAGAGGTTCTAAAAAGAACACTCCGTACGCTGCCCAAATGGCTGCTGAAGATTGTGGAAAAGTAGCTCTTGAAGCTGGACTTAAAAAAGTAAAAGTTTACGTTAAAGGTCCAGGGAACGGTAGAGAATCTGCTATCAGATCTATCCATAACAGCGGAATTGAAGTAACTGAGATTATCGATGTTACTCCGATGCCACACAATGGATGTCGTCCTCCAAAAAGAAGAAGAGTATAACAATTAGTATAAAACAAAGGTAGGAATTTAGATTATCGAAGGAAAGACCTTAATTCATAATCCCTACCTTAAATTAAAATTTGTAAAATGGCAAGATATACTGGTCCAAAAACAAGAATCGCCCGTAAGTTTGGTGAAGCAATTTTCGGAGAAGATAAAGCTTTCGAAAGAAGAAATTATCCTCCTGGTCAACATGGTTTGGCAAAAAGAAGAGGTAAAAAATCTGAATATGCTGTCCAGTTAATGGAAAAGCAAAAAGCAAAATATACTTATGGTATTTTAGAGCGTCAATTCAGAAATTTATTTGAAAAAGCAGCTGCTGCTTCAGGTGTAACAGGTGAAATCTTGTTACAACTATGTGAAGCTCGTCTTGACAATGTAGTTTACAGAATGGGTATTGCACCTACTCGTAGAGGTGCACTTAAAATCGTTTATCACAGACATATCACGGTTAATGGTGAATTGGTAAATGTACCTTCTTACCACTTAAAACCTGGTGATATTGTTGCAGTTCGTGAAAAATCTAAATCTCTTGAAGCTATTGAACGTTCTTTAGCTAACAATTCTTCTGTATATGAATGGATGACTTTTAACAACGATACTAAACAAGGTACGTTTGTAACAGTTCCTCAAAGACTTCAAATTCCAGAAAATATTAAAGAGCAACTAATCGTTGAGTTGTATAACAAATAATAATTGACATTAGTCGAAGATATGGCAATATTTAATTTTCAAAAGCCCGATAAAGTTATCATGATCGATTCTACCGATTTTGAAGGTAAATTCGAATTTAGACCTTTAGAACCTGGTTATGGATTGACAGTTGGTAACGCTTTAAGAAGAGTTCTACTTTCTGCATTAGAAGGTTTTGCTATTACATCTGTAAGAATCGAAGGGGTTGAACATGAATTTTCAACAATTTCTGGTGTAGTAGAAGATGTTACTGAAATTATCTTAAATCTTAAACAAGTACGTTTCAAACGTCAAATTGAAGATATTGATAACGAATCAGTTTCAATCTCACTTTCTGGTAAGGATCAAATTACAGCTGGTGATTTCCAAAAATTTATTTCTGGTTTTCAAGTTTTAAACCCAGACTTAGTAATTTGTAACTTAGATAGCAAAACAACTATCAACATGGAACTTTCTATCGAAAAAGGTAGAGGATATGTTCCTGCTGAAGAAAATAAAAAACCAAATGCTCCTATTGGAACAATTTTTACAGACTCTATTTATACGCCTGTAAAAAATGTGAAGTATTCAATTGAAAACTTCCGTGTTGAACAAAAAACAGATTACGAAAAATTAGTTTTCGAAATTAAAACTGACGGTTCAATTAATCCAAAAGACGCATTAACAGAAGCTGCTAAAACGTTGATTCACCATTTTATGTTGTTTTCTGACGAAAGAATCACTCTTGAGGCTGATGAAATTGCTCAAACTGAGTCTTATGATGAGGAATCATTACATATGAGACAACTATTGAAAACTAAATTAGTTGATATGGACTTATCAGTTAGAGCGTTAAATTGCTTAAAAGCGGCTGAAGTTGATACACTTGGAGACTTAGTTTCTTTCAACAAAAACGACTTAATGAAGTTCCGTAACTTCGGTAAAAAATCATTAACTGAATTAGATGAGTTAGTGGCGAATAAAAACCTTACTTTCGGAATGGATTTAGCAAAATACAAGTTAGATAAAGAGTAATTGCTTCATATTTTGCTCTCCATAGCGGATTGATGCAAGATGAAGTCTAAAATAAAATGTCATGAGACACGGAAAAAAATTCAATCATTTAAGTAGACAAACAGGTCATAGAAAAGCAATGCTTGCTAATATGGCATGTTCACTTATTGAACACAAGCGTATCAATACAACTGTTGCTAAAGCAAAAGCTTTAAAACAATTTTTTGAACCACTTGTAACAAAATCAAAAGAAGATACAACTCACAACAGACGTATTTGTTTTTCTTATTTAAGAAGCAAGTATGCTGTAACTGAATTGTTCAGAGCAGTAGCTGATAAAGTTGCAGATCGTCCAGGAGGTTATACTCGTATCATTAAGTTAGGAAACCGTTTAGGGGATAACGCAGATATGGCTATGATTGAACTAGTAGATTTCAATGAAATTTATTCAACTGCTAAAAAAGAAGTTAAAAAAGCATCTACTCGTAGAGGTAAAGCTAAAAAAGCTGATGAAACAACAGGAGATGCTCCAGCTGCTGAATCAACTGATACAACAGAAGCTTCTGAATAATTATGAATCAATTGGTTTAAATATAGAAAAGGATAAACAAATTTTTGTTTATCCTTTTTTTATGTTAAAATTTTAAACTAAGCTTGTTTGTAATATTTTTTATATTAAATTTGATTTAAACTTTTAAATATTATTACTATGAAAACCTTAAAAACAATTTTCTTTCTTGTTTTTTTAAACAACATGTTAGCTCAAGATGCTACAACAAACTCAACAAATTTTAGAACTTCAACTTATGCAGGAGCTGTTGGTGCGAGAGGTACAGGGATGTGGATTCCAAATAAAGTTCAAAATAATGAAATTTCTGGTTCTGTTTATTTATTTGATAGTTGGATTGGTAACTATAATATTTATGATTCGTCAGATAACAAATTTTTAGTTACAAATTTAAATTACAATATAACCACAAATACTTTAGAGTCTAAAGTTTCTAATGATTCTGTTTTTCAATACGATTTAGGAAATATTAAAAAAGTTTCTTTTGGGAATAAAAAGTATGAAATTGTTGATGGTAAATTGGTTGAGTCTTTATTTAGTAGTGAAAAAATTAATGTTTATAAGGTGTTTTCAGTTCAAGTAGTAGAGGCTACTATTAATCCAATGACTCAAGAAAACATTACGGATAAAAAATATGTAAAAAAATCAAAATTCTTAGTTAAGAAAAATGATTTAGTACAAGAGCTTAAATTAAATAAAAAGAATGTTTTGTCGTTATTTGAGAAAAATCAAAACGATGTAAAAAAATTCGTCAAAGACAATAATTTAAATTATTCCGATGAGAATGATTTATTTAAAATATTAAAGAAATTTAATTCATAAAAAAAAAAGGATAAACAAATTTTGTTTATCCTTTTTTTTTATAACTACTATGCCTAATTTTGCAACACAAACAACACGTCCTATAAGAAGTTTATTCTTTTTATATTTAAACTACAACAACCCATGAAGTACAACGACAAACAACAAGCTATTCTTCTTCTAAAAGATGGAACCATTTTCCACGGAAAATCAATAGGAATCTCAGGAACAACTTTTGGAGAAATTGCATTTAACACCGGAACTACAGGTTACCAAGAAATATTTACAGATCCTTCTTATTATGGTCAAATCATGGTAACTACCAATGCTCACATTGGAAACTATGGTGTAAATACTAATGAAGTTGAATCAGATAAAGTAAAAATATCTGGATTAGTATGTAAAAACTTTAGTATGAATTTTTCTCGTGAAGATGCATCTGAAAGTTTATACGAGTATCTAGAAAGACAAAATTTAATTGTAATTTCTGATGTTGATACACGCGCATTAGTAAGTTATATTAGAGATAACGGAGCGATGAACGCAATTATTTGTACTGACGGAACTTCTGTTGAAGAATTAAAATTAAAATTAAACCAAGCTCCAAACATGGAAGGTTTAGATTTAGCTTCTGTAGTTTCTACTAAAGAGCCTTATTTCTTCGGAGATGAAAATGCTACGTATAAAATCGCTGCCTTAGACTTAGGTATCAAAACCAACATTTTAAGAAACTTAGCAAAACGCGATTGCTACATAAAAGTATATCCCTACAACGCCACTTTCAATGAAATGAAAGCTTTCAATCCTGACGGGTATTTCTTGTCAAACGGACCTGGTGATCCAGTTCCATTAGCTTCTGCTCAAGAAGTAGCTAGAAATATTTTAGTAGAAAACAAACCTTTATTTGGGATTTGCTTAGGTCACCAAGTTATTGCTTTAGCTAACGGAATTTCAACTTATAAAATGTTCAACGGACACAGAGGAATTAATCATCCTGTGAAAAATATGGTAACAGGTAAAGGGGAAATCACTTCGCAAAACCATGGATTTGCTGTAAATAAAGAGCAACTAGAAAGTCACCCAGATTTTGAACTGACTCATGTACATTTAAATGATGGAACGGTTGCAGGAATGAGAATGAAATCTAAGAATTGTTTTTCTGTACAGTATCATCCTGAAGCAAGTCCTGGACCACACGATTCTAGCTATTTATTCGATGAGTTTATCGAAAATATAAAAACTTCAAAAAACTAAAACGTTATCGTTTATAAGTTTTAAGCTAAAACAGACGTTAAAAATAAAATATATTTAACTTTGTTAAAAACCTAATAGAGATACTTAAAAATAAAAATATGAGCATAATAATTAAAGTTCACGCAAGACAAATATTAGATTCAAGAGGAAATCCAACAGTAGAAGTGGATGTAATTACAGAAAACGGAATTTTAGGTAGAGCGGCAGTTCCATCTGGAGCTTCAACTGGAGAACACGAAGCTGTTGAATTACGTGATGGCGGAAAAGCTTTCATGGGTAAAGGTGTTTTAAAAGCGGTTGAAAATGTAAATGCTACTATTGCTTCGGAATTAGTTGGAATGTCGGTTTTCGAACAAAATGCTATCGATAAAATGATGATTGAGTTAGATGGTACGCCAAATAAATCTAACTTAGGAGCAAATGCTATTTTAGGAGTATCTTTAGCTGTTGCAAAAGCGGCTGCTAACGAATTAGGTATGCCTTTATATCGTTATGTTGGTGGAGTTTCTGCAAATACGTTACCGGTTCCAATGATGAATATTATCAATGGTGGTTCACATTCAGATGCGCCAATTGCGTTTCAAGAATTTATGATTATGCCTGTAAAAGCAACTTCTTTTACTCATGCTATGCAAATGGGAACTGAAATTTTTCATAACCTTAAAAAAGTATTACACGACCGTAATTTATCTACAGCTGTAGGAGATGAAGGTGGTTTTGCACCGAATTTAGCTGGTGGAACAGAAGATGCGTTAGATTCTATCAAATTAGCGGTTACGAATGCAGGTTATACTTTTGGCGATGATATTATGATTGCTTTAGATTGTGCTGCTTCAGAATTTTATGTAGACGGAAAATATGATTATACAAAATTTGAAGGTGCTGGTGGAAAAATCAGAACTTCAGAAGAACAAGCAGATTACTTAGCAGAATTAGCAGCAAAATATCCAATTATTTCTATCGAAGACGGTATGTACGAAGACGATTGGAAAGGTTGGAAATACTTAACGGATAAAATTGGAAATAAAGTACAATTAGTAGGTGACGATTTATTCGTAACTAACGTAGATAGATTGTCTCGTGGTATTAACGAAGGAATTGCGAATTCAATCCTAATTAAAGTAAACCAAATTGGTACATTAACTGAAACTATTGCAGCCGTAAATATGGCACATAATGCAGGTTATACTTCTGTAATGAGTCACCGTTCTGGAGAAACAGAAGACAATACTATTGCCGATTTAGCAGTAGCGTTAAACTGTGGTCAAATTAAAACAGGTTCCGCTTCTCGTTCAGATCGTATGGCAAAATACAATCAGTTATTAAGAATTGAAGAAGAATTAAATGAAGTAGCTTATTTTCCAGGCGCAAATGCCTTTAAAGTGAAATAGTTTCTTTTCCAAATAAATTTTAAAAACCAATAAGCGAAAGTTTATTGGTTTTTTGTTTTTATAAAAAGTGTGTTTTCTTAAATATTATAGATTTTATATATACCTATTGTGCAATTTATCTATGCATTAATTTTAAAATTCAAGAATTAATTATTAAATTCGCAACAAACAAAATTATACTTACAAAATATATATATATTATCATGTCGAAAAACGCAATTATAGAAATTGATGGCAATAAATTCGAACTTCCAGTCATGGTTGGAAGCGAAAACGAAACAGCTATTGATATTAGTAAATTAAGAGATTTAACAGGAGCAATAACTTACGATCCAGGATATAAAAATTCAGGAGTTTGTAAAAGTGATATCACTTTCCTTGATGGTGAAGAAGGAATCTTAAGATACCGTGGTTATTCAATTGAAGATTTAGCGGATAAAGCAGACTTCTTAGAAGTTTCTTATTTAGTGATTTTTGGTGAATTACCAACAAAAGTACAATTAGCTGATTTCGAAACTAACATTCGTAAATATACTTTAGTAAACGAAGAAATGAAAAACATCATAGATGGTTTTCCAAAAACAGCTCATCCAATGGGCGTTTTATCTGCGTTAACAAGTGCACTTACAGCTTTTAATCCAAAAGTTTTAAATGTTGAAAACGAGAAAGAAATGTACGAAGGTATTTGCAAAACAATGGGTAAATTCCTTGTTTTAGCTACATGGACGTACAGAAAAAGCATGGGTTATCCATTAAATTATTACGATAATACAATTGGTTACGTAGAAAATTTCATGCAATTAATGTTTAAATTACCTACAGGTCCTTATGCAGCTAATCCAGTTGTTGTAGCAGCTTTAGATAAATTATTCATCTTACACGCAGATCACGAACAAAACTGTTCTACATCAACTGTTCGTATGGTAGGTTCTTCTCATGCAGGTTTATTTGCTTCAATCTCTGCTGGTGTTTCTGCACTTTGGGGACCATTACACGGTGGTGCCAATCAAGCGGTATTGGAAATGTTAGAAGCCATCCAAAAAGATGGTGGTGATGCAGATAAGTATTTAGCAAAAGCAAAAGATAAAAATGATGAATTCCGTTTAATGGGATTCGGACATAGAGTATACAAAAATTTCGATCCAAGAGCGAAAATCATCAAAAAAGCAGCAGATGAAGTTTTAGCTGAATTAGGTGTTAATGATCCAATCTTAGCTATCGCAAAAAGATTAGAAGAAGCCGCTTTAGTTGATCCTTATTTCGTGGAAAGAAAATTATATCCAAACGTAGATTTCTATTCTGGTATTATTTACCGTGCCTTAGGAATTCCTACGGATATGTTTACTGTATTGTTCGCAATCGGTCGTTTACCAGGTTGGATTGCACAATGGAAAGAAATGCGTGTGAACAAAGAACCAATTGGTCGTCCAAGACAAGTTTATACAGGTCATCCTCTAAGAGACTTCGTGAAATTTGAAGACAGAAAATAATTAAACTAATCCCGATTTTTATCGGGATTTTTTATTTCAAGTAATTTCGTCAAACGAAGTAATCTGTTGAATTTCAAACAAAATTTAAGGCACTTATATATTTCAAAATTATATAAATCTTCTGTTTTAGTTAATTCTCTTAAATAATTCACAAAAAATAACGTCGCGACCGCACGTCTTTGTGGCTTATTCGAAAATAAATACGTTTTTACTTGACAACGCCTATCTCACAATCGTATATTTGCAACCGGTTTAAGCAAAGCTTTGTCTTACAACCTAATTCTTTAATCTTAATTCACATATATGAAATTATCTCACTTCCAGTTTAACTTACCAGAAGAATTATTAGCAGAATTTCCTTCAGAAAACAGAGATGAATCTCGTTTGATGGTTATACATAGAAAAACGGGTGAAATAGAACATAAAATGTTTAAAGATATTATCGATTATTTTGATGATGGTGATGTAATGGTATTAAATAATACTAAAGTTTTCCCAGCTCGTTTATATGGTAATAAAGAAAAAACTGGAGCAAGAATTGAAGTTTTCTTATTAAGAGAATTAAATGCGGAACAACGCCTTTGGGATGTTTTGGTTGATCCAGCTCGTAAAATAAGAATTGGAAATAAATTATACTTTGGTGATGACGATTCGTTAGTAGCTGAAGTTATTGATAATACAACTTCTCGTGGTAGAACATTGCGTTTTTTATATGACGGTTCTTACGAAGAATTTAGAGAAAAATTAATCGAATTAGGTGAAACGCCAATACCAAAATTCATCAATCGTGAAGTAACTCCAGAAGATGCGGAACGTTACCAAACTATTTATGCAAAAGAAGAAGGTGCTGTTGCGGCTCCAACTGCGGGTTTACACTTTTCTAAACATTTAATGAAACGTTTAGAAATTAAAGGAATTAATTTTGCAGAAGTAACTTTACACGTTGGTTTAGGTACTTTTAATCCTGTTGAAGTAGAAGATTTATCTAAACATAAAATGGATTCTGAAGAAATGGTAGTAACACAAGAAGCGTGTGATATCATTAACGGTGCAAGAACCAAGAAAAAGAAAGTGTGTTGTATTGGAACAACTTCAATGCGCGCTATGGAAAGTACAGTTTCTTCAATGAGAACTTTAAATCCTTATTCTGGTTGGACTAATAAATTCATTTATCCACCTTACGATTTCAGTTTAGCTGATGCAATGGTTTCTAATTTTCATACACCAAAATCAACTTTATTAATGATGGTTTCTGCTTTCTGTGGGCACGATTTAATGAAAAAAGCATACGAAATTGCAATTAAAGAAAAATATAAATTTTACTCTTACGGAGACGCTATGTTAATTTTGTAATTTTTTCAAATTATATATTATAATTTAAACCCAACAGTAATGTTGGGTTTTTTTATGTCTCATTTTTTTTCTACTTTTACGCTACTAAACTAACTATAATGAACTTTTTAAACACGAAAGAATTCGCAAAAAACCTAGATGCTCAAGATGAATTGCACCACTATAAAAACGAATTCTATTTTCCACAACATAATAATAAAAATGTAATTTATTTTACAGGAAATTCACTAGGATTACAACCGAAAATTACAAAGAATTATGTAGATGAAGTCATGAGTGATTGGGCAAACATGGCTGTCGAAGGTCATTTTTACTCTGAAAAACCTTGGTGGGATTATCACGAAAGATTTTGTAATCCATTAGCTAAAATTGTTGGTGCAAAACCTTCTGAAGTTGGCGTAATGAACACACTTACTGTAAATCTTCATTTGCTGTTAGTTTCTTTTTATCAGCCAAAAGGAAAAAGATTTAAAATTTTATGCGAAGAAAAAGCATTCCCTTCAGATCAATATATGTTGCAAAGCCAAGTGAAATTTCACGGTTTTGCTCCAGAAGACGCTATCGTAGAAATTAAAAGAAGAGATGGCGAATTAACAACCAGACCTGAAGATATCTTAGCGAAAATTGAAGAATTAGGTGACGAATTA
>JAULXA010000091.1:0-1821 GCA_032118875.1 Flavobacterium sp. | reverse complement strand
CATCAAAAATTTCTACATTCAACTCGGAAACCACTTCTTTAAATTGAATGTTGAAAGTTCCTTTACTTGGGTTTGGATAGAAAGAAAAATTAGACGCCAAAAATGCTGTATTTCCTAAAACATTAGGCTTAAACTCACCTAATATTGTATTAAGATATGCGACAGATCTAGTAGCTTGACCGGCAGTAAACATATACATACACGCGTCATCTACATAATCCATATAATTCATAGTTAAAGACTTTAATGTTCCACAAGCATTAACACTTCCATTTGCTGGACAATTATATGTTTCAGTTGTTAATCTTGGTGTATCACAAACCCTATCACCTTCTGTTGTACAACTTGCACCTGCAGGATTACAACTAGTTGATGCAAATGTGTGGTCTAAATTAAAAAAGTGTCCTAATTCGTGAGTTACTGTTCTTCCTAAATTAAAAGGAGCCGCAGGAACATAAGGTGTACTAGGAACTCCAGAACCTGTTCCATAGCACCATGTATTCATAACAACAGTTTGACCTGCTGCAGGAGAACCAGCTAAAGGAGAATAGCCTAATAAACCAGCTCCTAAATCTCTAATTACGAAATTCATATATCCTGCCCATGTCGCATCTGAATCAGCATTTGCTAAAAAGTCTGTTCCGAAAGTAATGGCTTTAACACCATTAACTAAACCTGTTCCTGCTGGATGATTTTGTGTTGCTACTACAAATTGAACATCTAAATCTCCAACATTTACTCCAGGATAAAATGCACTTGCAGCTGCCCAATTTGACAAATCTGAGTTTGTTGCATTATAATCTGCATTAATAACATCAATTTGAGTTTGTGCAAAGTTTCTGTAAAGTACTTTTGTAGCTTCTGCTGTTGCATTAGAAACAGAAGGAAAATGAATGGCTACAGGAATTATAATTGTAGCATTTGGACTTAATAAACTATTTTTTGAAGTTGGATTATTCAATAGTTTTTGATATTCAACTTCAAATTTAGCTTGTCTTTCCTCGTACTGTTTTTTCAGTACTGGATTGAACATTATTTTATCCATGTGATCTTGCATACCGCAAGATCTTTGTTGTGCGAAACTCATTAGAGTTACAACAAAAGACAGTAGAAGTAATTTTGTTTTCATTTGGGGAAAAATTTATATTAGTCCCCAAAAATATAAAAAAAAAGTTAATATTTGTTAAATATTTAACATTTTCCACAATTTGTCTTTCAATTCTGTTAAACCTTGCTGTGCAACAGAAGAAATAAACATATAATCAAGACCTTTTAATTCTTTATCTAATTGTTGTTTCATTTCTTTTTGCAATTCGTCATCTAACATATCGCTTTTAGAAATTACTAACAATCTATCTTTATCTAACATTTCAGGATTGTAACGTCTTAATTCGTCTAAAAGAATTTCATATTCCTTTTTAATATCATCCGCATCAGCAGGAACTAAAAACAATAAGGTTGAATTTCTTTCAATATGACGTAAGAAATAATGACCTAAACCTTTCCCCTCAGCAGCACCTTCAATAATTCCTGGAATATCTGCAATTACGAAGGATTGAAAATCACGGTAAGCTACAATTCCTAAGTTAGGTTTTAAAGTGGTAAATGCATAATCCGCAATTTTTGGTTTTGCAGAAGTTAATACAGATAATAAAGTAGATTTTCCAGCATTTGGAAATCCAACTAAACCAACATCTGCTAAAACTTTTAATTCTAAAATAACGTCTACTTCTTCACCAGGAATTCCAGGCTGTGCATAACGTGGTGTTTGGTTGGTAGAACTTCTGAAATTCCAGTTTCCTAAACCACCTTTTCCACCAC
>JAULXA010000090.1:0-4936 GCA_032118875.1 Flavobacterium sp. | reverse complement strand
ATTTTTTGAATTAGTGGATACCGATTCTATTGAAGACAAACGCCGAATTATGGAAACTACTATTTCTAAATACATAAAACGTTTTTCTGAAAATTACCATTCTTTGGATTATATCGCTGTGGAACTACGAAGCATTAGTGGGAAAATTTCGCATCATGTAAAAATTACAAAAGATAAATTTGGAGAAATTAGTCTGAATTTACAAATGCTAAATGAAACAATTGAGCAAAATGCTTTTTCGTTATCGCATTCAAAACCTCAAAAATCAACTAAGTTTTATAACTATGTAATTGTACGAGCCTTTAAAATTTTACTTTTAATACATGCACTTCACGAAGATTTTCTTCTAGATTTTAAAGAAGGTTTGGAAAGGCTAGGAGCGAACATTTCTAAAAACACCATGCTTTTAAAAACTGCCAATTATAATAGTTTAGATGTGAATTGGATATTAGATGCAGAAATTCCTGAAAACATTGTTCAAATACATAAAGAAATAAAAGCGGCTGGTTTTTTGAAGTAGTTTTACTGAACTTGTCAATCTGAACTTGTTTCAGATTCTCATTATTCTAGATTCTGAAACAAGTTCAGAATGACAAAAATAGGTTTCATATAAAATAAAAATCCTTTTAATTTGCTTGAAATAGAAGCAAACTAAAAGGATTTTAAAATTTAAATATTTCTTTTTATCTTAAGACAGCTTCAAATTGGGCTTCAAAATTACTTTGTAATTTGCTCATAATTTTATCAATTTGAACATCAGTTAAAGTTTTCGAAGTATCTTGAAGAATAAAACTTAACGCATACGATTTCTTTCCTTCCGGTAAATTCTTTCCTTCGTACACATCAAATAAATTAATGTCTTTTAATAATGCTTTTTCTGTTTGTTTTGCTACTAAATATAGTTGTTCAAAAGTCACGTTATCATTCACTAAAAGTGCTAAATCTCTTCTCACTTCAGGGAATTTAGGAATATCAACTAATTTAATTTTGTTTGAAACGTATTTCTGAATCGCATCCCAATTTAAATCGGCAAAAAACACATCTTGTTTTACGTCAAAATGTTTTAATACTGTTTTTTTAATCGTACCGAATTCGGCAATAATTTCGTTACCAATAGCAAAACCAATACCTTCAGCAAAAACATCATGTGTTACAGGAACTGTTTTTACTTTCGCATCAATGTTTAATTTTGATAAGATGGCAGTAATATATCCTTTAAATAAAAAGAAATCACTTGGTTTTTGAGTCACATTCCAGTTTTCAGAAGTTGCATTTCCAGTCATGGTAATTGTCAAATGCTTTCTTTCTGTATATTTTCCTTCAATAGTGTGATAAGTTTTTCCGAATTCGAATAATTTTAAATCCGAATTTCTTCTGTTCACATTATACGAAACTGCTTCCAAAGCTGAAAACAACATCGATTGACGCATTACAGATAAATCGCTACTTAACGGATTTAGCATCGTAACAGTTTCTTCTGAACTTACTTGCTCAGAAAAAGTTATATAATTTGAAGTCGTTAATGAATTCGCCATCATTTCATTAAATCCTAACGAACACAATTGATTGGCAATTACATTTTGTACTTTAAATTCTTCTGTTCTTGACGAATTAGAAACCGAAGCATTAATTTTATTTGGAATTTTAATGTTGTTATATCCATAAACTCTTAAAATTTCTTCAATAACGTCCACTTCTCTTTGAACATCCACTCTATACGGAGGAATATTTAATCCTAAACCAGCATCAGAAATGCTATTAATTTTAATATCTAAAGAAGCTAATATGTTTTTGATGGTTTCTTTTTTCAATTCTTCACCAATTAATTTATTGGTTTTATCGAAAGATAAGAAAACATTAAAATCTTCTACTTTTTTCGGATAAATATCAACTACATCAGAAGTGATTTCTCCGCCAGCAACTTCTTGAATCAATAAAGCCGCGCGTTTTAAAGCGTAAGCTGTAATTTCAGGATCAATTCCTCTTTCAAAACGGAAAGAAGCATCAGTTGATAAGGTATGACGTTTAGCCGTTTTTCTAATAGAAACTGGATTGAAATACGCACTTTCTAAGAAAATATTTGTTGTAGAATCAGTAACACCAGAATTTGCACCGCCAAAAACTCCAGCAATACACATTGGACCGTTTTCATCACAAATCATTAAATCTTCTTCGTGCAAAGTTCTTTCAATGTTATCTAAAGTTGTAAATTTTGTACCTGCGGCAACTGTTTTTACAATGACTTTATTTCCTTTTATTTTATTCGCATCAAAGGCGTGTAAAGGTTGACCTAATTCGTGTAAAACATAATTAGTAACGTCAACGATATTATTTTTCGGAGTTAAACCGATTGATTTTAATCTATTTTGTAACCAAGTTGGAGATGCTTTTACCGTAATTCCAGAAATTGTTACACCGGCATAACGAGGTGCTAATTTTGAATCTTCGATATTGACATCGATTTTTAAAGTTCTTTTGTCGACTTTAAATTTACTTACAGAAGGTGTTATAAATTCTGTATGAACGTTAGATTGTAGTAAACCCGCTTTTAAATCACGCGCTACACCCATATGACTCATGGCATCGGCGCGATTTGGAGTTAAACCAATTTCGAAAACTTCATCGACTTCAATGTTGAAAACTTTACTTGCAGGTGTTCCTGGAACTAAATCGTCAGATAAAACCATAATTCCGTCATGACTTTCACCTAAACCAATTTCGTCTTCAGCGCAAATCATACCATGACTTTCTTGTCCTCTGATTTTTCCTTTTTTAATTTCGAAAGCGTTTCCGTCTTTGTCAAACAATTTTGTACCGATAGTAGCAACAGGTACTTTTTGTCCGGCTGCAACATTACTCGCACCACAAACAATTTGTACTGGAGCATTTCCATCACCTAAATCAACGGTTGTAATTTTTAATTTATCTGCATCAGGATGTTTTTCGCAAGTTAAAACATGCCCAATAACAATACCTTTCAGTCCGCCAGTCACACTTTCAAACGCTTCAACAACTTCTACTTCCAAACCTAAATCTGTAAGTAAAGCAGCAGTTTCATCTGATTTCCAGTCTATTTTAATAAATTGTTTTAACCAATTGTAAGAAATACGCATTTTTTCAAATTTTAATAAGATTGCAAAGATAAGTAATTGATTAGAATTTGAAAGAAATATTGTATACTAGATATTAATATTTTGTTAAAATATTTTTCATTAAAATTGATTTTTAAACTTTTAGTTTTTGTAATTTTGTATTTCGTTTATAAATTTCAAAATGGAAAAAGGTCATCATGGCTTGCACAAACTTTCTGCAGCCGGTTTACTAGTTACGCTAGGTATTATTTATGGAGATATTGGAACTTCTCCTTTGTATGTTCTTAATGCAATTATTGGAAAGAATCCTATTGATTCAGATGTAATTAAAGGAGCAATTTCATGTATATTTTGGACCTTAACCCTTCAAACTACAATTAAATATGTAATTCTAACCCTTAGAGCCGATAATAATGGTGAAGGAGGAATTTTTTCTTTGTATGCACTTATCAGAAAAACAAAAATTAAATGGTTATTATTCCCTGCAATTATTGGAGGTTGTACGCTTTTAGCTGATGGTATTATTACGCCGCCAATTTCGGTTTCTTCCGCGATTGAAGGTGTGAAAACAATGTATCCAAGCTTTGAAGAAAAGTATATCATGTACATTGTCATAATTATTTTAACTTTTTTATTCGCTATTCAGCAGTTTGGAACAAAATTTATTGGGAAGTTTTTCGGACCAGTTATGTTGGTTTGGTTTACGATGTTAGGTGGATTAGGTTTAGTGCAATTGTTTTCAAATTTAGATATTCTAACGGCTTTAAATCCTTATTATGCTTATAAATTGCTTTCTATTCATGGTGGATATTTGTACTTAGGTGCTGTATTTTTATGTACAACAGGAGCAGAGGCATTGTATTCTGATTTAGGACATTGTGGAAGACAAAATATTAGAATCAGCTGGATTTTTGTAAAAACAACTTTGATTTTAAACTATTTAGGACAGGGTGCTTGGTTGATTCAACATGATGGACAAACTTTAACGGAAGCAGGAATTACAAATCCATTTTATGGTGTAATGCCAGATTGGTTTTTACCTTTCGGAATTGCTATTGCAACTTTAGCAGCAATTGTAGCTTCTCAAGCCTTAATTAGTGGTTCGTTTACCTTAATCAATGAGGCAATTCGATTAAATTTTTGGCCAAAAGTTAAGATTAAATATCCAACCGAATTAAAAGGTCAATTATATATTCCTTCATTAAACTGGTTACTTTGGGCAGGTTGTATTTTTATTGTAATATACTTCCAAAAAGCTGCAGCAATGGAAGCAGCGTATGGTTTAGCAATTGTATTAACCATGTTAATGACAACTACTTTGTTGAACTTTTACATGATTTTAAAACGTTATAATAAGTATTTTATCTTCACAATTATTTCTACTTATGTTATTATTGAAATGGCCTTTTTATATGCTTGTTTACATAAGTTTGGAGAAGGTGGTTATATCACTTTAATTATTGCTTTTGTATTATTTGCAGTAATGACTTGTTGGTATTTCGCTAGAAAAATTAGAAATAGATTTGTGGAATTTGTTAAGCTAGATAAATATTTACCTGTTTTAGAAGATTTAAGTAAAGATGAATCTATTGCAAAATATGCTACTAACTTAGTGTATTTAACAAGTGCGGATAACCGTTACGAAATTGAATCTAAAATTATTTATTCGATTATTAATAACAGTCCAAAACGTGCCGACATTTATTGGTTTGCTCATGTGCATGTTGTGGATGAGCCTTATACAATGGAATACAGAGTTTGTGAATTTATTCACGATGATGTAATTCGTGTTGATTTCCGATTAGGATTTAGAGTTGCTCCAAAATTCAATAAAATGTTTGCTC
>JAULXA010000089.1:0-1805 GCA_032118875.1 Flavobacterium sp. | reverse complement strand
GGTGTTTATTTCTTCAATTGAAATGGTGTTTTCTAAAGCTTCCGAAGGCTTGTAGATTTTTCCTTGTGTGTCTTCGTTTAATAGAAATCCTAGATAATCTGAGGCGTTTTGCACGTTACTTTTCGCATATTGTAATTGATTGGCAATTTCATTTACACGAACTTGTACGTTTAGTAAATCTGTTTTTTGCAACATGCCTTGTTTGAAATAATTTTCGACTAATTTCAAATTGGCTTTTCCAGTGGTGTTCGCTTTTTCTAAAACGTTCACTGCTTTGTACGCCAATTGCAATTGCATATACGCTTTCGAAACTTCTAATTCTAAGTATTCTTTGGTGCGTTCGGTTTGTAGTTGAAACGCTTCCATTTTCGCTTTAGCCGCTTGTCTTCCATAAAAACCATCTACATTAATTAAGGGTTGTTGGATTTCGAATTTCGTAGCAAAATTTTGCGTTCTTGCAGGATCATTTAATAAAGCGGGATTGAAATCGGAAGCTGTTAAAATTTCCTGATTTAATTTCGAACCGAAAGCCATTAATGGATTTGTTGTTGAAATTCCGGTGTGCGAAACATTAACATTCGGTAAGAAAACTGCTTTCGATTGATTGTAATCAGCTTTTGCCGACTGAAAGTTTTTTTCAGCAATTCTCACTTGTAAATTATTTTCTGAGATTTTCTTAGAAATATCGTTTTTAGAAATAAGAAGCGTGTCTTGCGCCAATCCGAAAACTGAAAATAATAAAGTGGTTATAAAAATCGGTTGTTTCATTTTTTTCATAATCTGATTAATTATGAAGCAAATTTAAATGCATCTGAAATGGTATACAGTTACAAATGTTACAGAAGTGGGATTTTTTGTTTTGGGTTGGAAAAGGTTTGTTAAAAAAGTTTTATTCCCACCAATTTTTAACTTTCTCTGTACTTTTACTTTTAGACTCTGTAACATCTAAACTATTAACTTTTCCTTTCAATGCAATATCTAACCACCCTTTTTTATGATATTTTTCAGCAACATTGAATTCTGCAGCACCAATATCAAAACCACAATCTACACTTGGAACTCTATAATCGCCCCAATGACATTTCTTTTCAGTTTTAGAATTGTACATTTTCCAAGTTCCTACAAAAGCATTGTTGAAATAACCATCAGAATGGATATTTATATTGTCGTATTGCATTTTATCATCTTTATCTAAAAACCATTTCGTTTCTAAATTTCCAATAAAAAAACCTGAATGTGATTGTAATTTGTTTTCGAAGAATTCATATTTAGCAGAAAGTAAACCTTGTGTCTTTATACCTAAATCTTTAAATTCATCATCAACTCCAAAATGTTCTCTTTTTGATTCTTGAATTTTATTAATTGTTATTTTCCCAACGAATTCACAAACATTTTCTTTAACACTAGATTTACCATAGACAAAATATTCGTTTGGATTATTGATGTTTTTCTCGATTGTAAGCAACTTTATTAAAATTCTTTGATACTCATCGCCAAGAATTCCATACACTAAATTGTTATCTGTTCTTAACCACAAATCGGAAAAGTCATATTTTAAAAATTGATCAATTACATTGGTTTGAAGTAACTTTTCTTCATTCATAATATCTGTTTTACACAAATTTTGTGAAAAAGAAGGTATCGATAAAAGGAGAATTATTAATAGTATTTTATTTTTCATTTTTGCTATAATCATTTACAACAACTCAATATATGCTCGGTTCAATTTAATTTTTCCTTTGTTTTCCAGTGCTTTTAGAATTCGGGAAATTACAACTCTGGACGTATTTAAATCGTAAGCAATT
>JAULXA010000088.1:0-2265 GCA_032118875.1 Flavobacterium sp. | reverse complement strand
CTTATTAAATCGGGATCACCAGGACCGGCTCCTGCCAAAATCACTTTCCCTTTTTTGTTAATTTGTATCATAATTATTTTAAAATTAGGCGTAGAAAGGGCTGTTCCGAGTTGAATCGAAATACAATTTCTACGATAAATTATTGATTTTTAGAACAAACCTTCTATAGAAAGATAGCGTTCGCCAGTATCATAATTAAAGGTTAGAACTACAGCATCATCTGGTAATGACGCTACTTTTTTGGCTACGGCCGCTAATGAAGCACCCGTTGAAATTCCGACTAAAATTCCTTCTTGTTTGGCAACATTTCTGGTGTATTCGAACGCTTCTTCTTTTGACACTTGAATGACCTCATCAATTAAATCTCCGTGGTAATTTTCTGGAACAAATCCGGCGCCAATTCCTTGTATGGGATGTGGAGCTGGACTTCCACCACTTAAAACGGGTGACAATTCTGGTTCCACTGCAATGATTTTTACATTTGGAAACTTTGCTTTTACCACTTTTGCTACTCCTGAAATATGTCCGCCCGTTCCTACACCAGTAATTATATAATCTAATCCGTTTGGAAAATCGTTTAAAATTTCTTGCGCTGTGGTTCTTTGATGTACCACTACATTTGCTGGGTTTTTAAACTGTGAAGGCGACCATGAATTTGGTATTTCAGCAACTAATTCTGCAGCTCTTTCTATGGCTCCTTTCATTCCTTTTTCACGTGGTGTTAAATCGAATTCTGCTCCGTAAATTTCCATTAATTTCCTACGTTCGACACTCATCGATTCTGGCATTACCAAAATTACTTTATACCCTTTTACAGCTGCTACTAATGCTAATCCAATTCCCGTATTTCCGGAAGTAGGTTCGATAATTACACTATTTGGATTTAATAAATTTTTAGCTTCTGCATCTTCAATCATTGCTAAAGCAATTCTGTCTTTGATGCTATTTCCCGGATTGGTTCTTTCTAATTTAATCCATACATTTTTATTCGCACCATAAAGTTTATTGATCTTTACTACTGGTGTATTTCCTATGGTTTCTAATATAGTATTTGCTTTCATCTTATTTAATTTTTGTTTCAAGTTTCAGGTTTCAAGTTTTCTTGACCTGTTAGTTTTTGTTTATTTTGTTTCAAGTTTCAGGTTCTTAAATCACATAATTTAAGGCTTCTGGAAACTCGCTTTTCTTTTTGATTTCTATTTCACTTTTATGATATACCAAAGAATTTTCTGGAACAGAGTGTGTTAACCAAACATTTCCTCCGATAACCGAACTTACTCCGATTGTTGTATTTCCTCCCAAAATAGTCGCATTCGCATAAATTGTTACATTATTTTCTATGGTTGGATGTCTTTTTGCTGAAGCATTATCTTTTGAAACGGACAAAGCTCCGAGCGTTACTCCTTGATAAATTTTTACATTATTTCCAATTTTAGTGGTTTCGCCAATTACAATTCCGGTTCCGTGATCGATGAAAAAATTCTCTCCAATTTCGGCTCCTGGATGAATATCGATTCCAGTTCTGCTATGCACATATTCTGTAATAATTCTTGGAACAATTGGAATATCTAGTTTCCAAAAAATATTTGCAATTCTGTAAGCCGTAATCGCGAAAAAACCTGGATAAGCGATTAAAACTTCTTCTTTAGATTTTGCGGCAGGATCAAAATTCACAATGGTTTCTAAATCGTTAATCAGAACAAAATGAATTTGCTCTAGACTATCGAAAAAATAATTTGAATTCACTAAAACTTGATTCGTATCATCCGTAACTTTTGCTAAAATATCTTGCAACTTTAATTGAATCAACTTTTCTTTATTCTGAAAAAATCGATAATTAGAATATTCCTGACTAATATCGAACAGCCAATTAATCAACTCATCCACCCATTTTTCGACTTGTCTTTTATTGATTGGGCTTTTGGCTCTTTCCTGATTTCTGATGTAAATGGAATATGACATATTATAAAAACATTAAGGCGCCAACCGTGTTATTACTTGTTTCATCTATTAGAATCGCATTTCCTGATTTCGGATTTTTATCAAAAGCATCATAAAACAAAGGCTGATTCGTTCGTAAACTAATTTGAGCGATATCATTTAGTTTTATTTCTGTTTCGTTGGTAAATTCCCAATCGTTGATGTTCCATTTTTGGTTGACTTCTTGAATTTTCACGCGAACATTTTTAAATCGGTGTTGCAACAAATAGGTTTTTCCTACTTGCAATGGCGTGTTGTCTAACCAAGAAATCCAAGAATTAATTT
>JAULXA010000087.1:0-11482 GCA_032118875.1 Flavobacterium sp. | reverse complement strand
CTTCGTATTCTGTAACTAATTTTTCTGAAATATTGTATTCTGGTAATTGAATAGTTGTTTTTTCGAAACCGATTTCATTCAATGATAAAAAAGGGTAGGAGTGCTGTGCAACTTTATCTAATAATGTTTCTGAAGGACAATTAACTAGCTTTGTTTCTTTTAATTTTGCTTTCCATTTATTTGAATACGGTGTGTAAACCACGTAAGGTAAACCATCATCTTTTGTTATTTCTGATTTTTCAAAAACAACTTGATCTTTGCAGGTTTTGAATTCAATTTTATTTTTTTTGAATAAATCGTTTAGCGCAACATCTCTTTTTCTGGCATAAGGCTCATAATCGTGATTCGTATAAACGGAGGTGATTTTATTTTCAGTTATTAACTTTTCAAAAACCTCAAAAGGTTTTCCATGAAAAACCGCTAACGATTTATTAATTTTAGCTAATTCGTTGTTTATTTTTTCTAATTGGTTGTGAATAAAAGTGACACGAGCATCATTTTTTTCTAAATGTTGCAAGATGGTTTCATCAAAAATAAATATTGGTAATACAGATTCATTATCATGCAAAGCGTGAAATAAAGCGGTATTATCCTCTAAACGTAAATCTCTTCTAAACCAAAAAACTGTCATTTTATTTAATTTCTCCAAAAAGTTCAATTAATTTTTTTCTTCTGTATTCAAATATCTCATTTAATTTTGGTTGCACAAGAAACGGATGCACCAATTGTCCTAAAATTCCCATTGGAACTTTGTAATCAATAATATCTTCCATTTCAACGCCACCAGGAATCTCCTTGATGAAATGCTTGTGATGCCATAAAGCATAAGGTCCAAAACGTTGTTCATCCACAAAATATTCACCTTTCACTACGTGCGTAATTTCTGTAACCCATTTGGTTTTAATACCTAAAACTGGTGTCACAATGTATTGAATTATTTGCCCAGCATACATAGGTCTGTCAGCGCCACTTAAAATATCAAAACTCATATATTCCGGAGTGATTGCTTTTAAATTTTCTGGGCTTGATAAAAATTCCCAAGCTTTTTCTTTGGAAATTGGTAAATTTTGTTTCGATTCTAATCTGTATATTTTCATAATCTATTTTAAATTTGAGAATTGCAAATATACAATTGTTTAATCTTTTAAAATAAAAACTAAACAAAATAATTTAGTTTTATATTTTTATTAACTTTTTATAATGATAAAATGCTTTAAATTAGCAAAAAAAAGATACTTATGAAAAGTTTAATTGTTTTAAGTTTATTATTCATTACTGGAATTTCTTCTGCACAAATTTCAATTCCACAAGCGAGTCCTATTTCTAAAGTAGAACAAACAGTAGGTTTGACACAAATTAGTGTTGATTATCACAGGCCAAGTGCGAAAGGTAGAGCTGTTTATGGTGAATTAGTCCCTTATGGAAAAAATTGGAGAACGGGTGCAAATGAAAACACAACTATTACATTTTCACAAGATGTTATAATTGAAGGAAAACCATTAGCACAAGGAACTTATGCTTTATATACAACACCAAAAGCAGATTCTTGGGATATTATTTTCTATAAAGAAACAGGAAATTGGGGTTTACCAGAAGAATGGAAAGAAGAAAAAGTAGCTTTAAAAACACCTGCTAAACCGGAAAGTTTAAACAGATTAGTAGAAACTTTTACAATTTCATTTAATAATGTAACTACAGAATCAGCAAATTTAGAATTGTCTTGGGAAAAAACATTAGTTTCTATAAAAATTGATGTTCCTACTCAAAAAATTGTAATGAAAAAGATTGAAGATACCATGGATGGTCCTTCAGCCAATGAATATTATACGTCTTCTCAATACTATTATCAATCTAATACAGACTTAAATAAAGCTTTAACTTGGATCAATCAAGGAATTGCATTATCAGCAAATAAAGTTCCATTTTGGTACTACAGATTGAAATCGTTAATTCAATACAAATTAGGAGACAAAAAAGGAGCTGTTGAAAGTGCAAAATTATCTTTAGCTGGAGCTACTGCTGATAAAAATGAAGATTATATCAAACAAAATAAAGATAGTATCGAATTGTGGTCTAAAAAATAATTCGTATCTTTATATATTAAAATAGGGCTGTCTAATTAATAGGAAAACCAAAGGTTAGAAATTCTGGATTTACTTCAGAATAAAGGTTTTCGAGACTTTTTAGACAGCCTCTTTTTTATTTATATTGTTTTTAAACTTTCGATAAAAAGATCAATTTCTTCTTTAGTATTATAATGACTGAAAGAAATTCTTAAAGATGGTTTTTTCATATTTTCTTCTGATAAAAATTCAGCTAATACGTGTGAAGGCTTTACACTACCACTTTGACAAGCACTTCCTCTAGAAACAGCAATTCCTTTCATATCTAAATTAAATAAAATCATAGCTGTTTTTTCTTCTGAAAAAGGCAACAAAACATTTAGGATATTGTAAAATGTGTTTTCTCCATTTATTACTAAACCTTCAAAATTTGCTTGTAACTGAGAAACACAATATTTCTTTAATTCCGTAATATATTCTGTTTCATCAACTAAATGCAGATTTGCTAAATCAAAAGCTTTAGTCATTCCCGCAATTTGATGAATAGCTTCGGTACCAGCACGTAATCCTTTTTCTTGTTCACCACCAAATAACATCGGTTGCATAATTCTGTTTTTTCGGATAAAAGCAAAACCAACTCCTTTTGGACCATGGAATTTATGTGCACTTGCCACCAAAAAATCTAAAGGTGTTTCTTGTAAATCTATTTTTACTTTCCCAATAGATTGTACCGTATCACAATGAAAAATGGCGTTATATTTTTGGCAAATTCCAGTTATACGATTTAAATCTACAACAGTTCCAATCTCATTATTCACATGCATTAAAGTCACTAAAGTTGGAATTTCATCATTCAATTTTCTTTCGAAATCAAATAAATCTAAATTTCCATTTGGTAAAATATTGATATAATCAACTTCAACTCCAAATTCTTTTTGCAGGTTTAAAACGGTGTATAAAGTCGCGTGATGTTCAATTTTACTGGTTATAATTTTTTTAATTCCATTATTCTTAACCATTTCACGTAAAATCCAATTGGTTCCCTCTGTTGCATTGGCTGTGAAAATAATTTCTTGAGCAGAGCAATTTAAATGCTTTGCAATTGTTTTTCGAGACGTTTCTAAAATCGATTTAGAACTTCTACCAAAACTATGTGTTGACGATGGATTTCCAAAATCGTGTTGCAAAACATCAACCATTGTATGAATAACTTCTGGGCGTAAAGGTGTAGTTGCGGCGTTATCTAAATATATATTCTTCATTAACTTTATTTTTGTTTGATGTAAATTTCCATAGCTCCTAATCCATATTTACCATAACTGGCTTCTTGTATCACTATGTTTTCGTAGCGTTTTAACAAATATTCTAATTCACTTTTTAAAACTCCGTCACCAACTCCATGAATTAAAACGACACGATTGTATCGCTTTGAAATAGCAAAATCCATGGCGCGTTTGGCTTCTTCAAGTTGAATATTTAGCTTATCGAAGTTTGTTAAATTCTGATTTCTTCCTGTAATTATTTTTTCCAAATGCAAATCGACTTCAAAAACCATTGGGTCTTTTTTACTCAATTTACTTAAAACAGAACCTTTCTTTTTCGGAATTTCTTTTTCAGCTAAAACCTGTGACAAATTGGCTCCAAAGTTTATTTTCGGCGCATCTGAAGCAATTTGAATCAGTTCTTTTTTATAATAAATTATTTCAAAACCATCAGATGTCTCTACGATTACTCTGTTATCTGTCTCAAAACCAATTACTTTACCTTCTAAATTATCATCTAGTACTTGTACAACATCTCCTATATTCATCATTTCTCGAATTTAAATCTGCATCAAAAATAAATAATTCAAATTTAATTTGGTAATTAAAATACAACTATATAAATTTGTACCCAATATGAAGAACAGAATTCAAAATACTTGGTGGTGGAATAACTTACAACTTACGTCGTGAGCAAATCCTCTATTGTATTAAAAATATACATTTAAAAAAGGCTTGTCATTCACGACAAGCCTTTTTTTATTTCCTAAACTCAACCAAAAAAAATGAAAACATATACTTTACATACCAATTCTAAAAAACTGCTAGCTGATACATTTACACCAGTGAGTGTTTATTTGAAAATTAGAGATAAATTTCCAAATAGTTTATTGTTAGAAAGTTCTGATTATCATGCCAATGATAATAGTTTTTCTTTCATTTGTTTCAATCCAATTGCGAATTTTAGTGTCGAAAATAATGTGATTACGAAACAATATCCTGATAATTCAATCGTAAAAACAGACATTCAAAACAAAAATGTTGTGGATGAATTATCTCAATTTTCTCAGCAATTTATAACAGCATCGGAATCTTTTAAGTTTATCAACAATGGTCTTTTTGGATATATTTCTTATGATGCGATTCAATATTTCGAGAAAATAAACATAAAAGAAAAGTCTCCAGAAAATGAAATTCCATTAATACAATACGCAGTTTATCAGAATATTATTGCTATAAATCATTTTAATAACGAAGCGTATATTTTTTGTCATTCGTATGACGATGTAAATAATATCTCCGAAATAGAACAAGTATTACAAAACAAAAGTTTTGCTTCGTTTAGTTTTAAAAAGGAAAATGAAGTGGTTTCGAATTTAACAGATGAAGAATTTAAAAGAAACGTAACTTTAGCTAAGAAACATTGTTTACGTGGCGATGTCTTTCAATTGGTTTTGTCAAGACGTTTTTCGCAAGAGTTTAAAGGTGATGAATTCAATGTTTACAGGGCTTTACGAAGCATAAACCCATCTCCATATTTGTTTTATTTTGATTATGGAAATTATAAAATTTTTGGATCTTCACCTGAAGCACAGATTATTATAAAGGATAATGTTGCTGAAATTCATCCAATAGCTGGAACTTTTAAAAGAACTGGAAACGATGAAGAAGATGCGCAATTAGCCAAAAAACTTACAGAAGATGCCAAAGAAAATAGCGAACATGTCATGTTAGTAGATCTAGCTAGAAATGATTTGAGTAGAAATTGTAACGAAGTAAAAGTTGAAAAATATAAAGAAGTTCAGTTTTTCTCTCACGTGATTCATTTGGTTTCGAAAGTGACTGGAAAATTGAAAGATTCTAATAACTTTATGAATTTAGTAGCCAATACATTTCCGGCTGGAACTTTAACCGGTGCTCCGAAAGTTCGTGCCATGGAATTAATTGAAGAAATAGAACAAACCAACAGAAGTTTTTATGGCGGTGCGATCGGTTTTATGGATTTTAAAGGAAATTTCAATCACGCGATTATGATTCGTTCCTTTTTAAGTAAAAATCATAAATTGTATTTTCAAGCTGGTGCAGGAATTGTAGAAAGTTCGACAGAAGAAAACGAAACACAAGAAGTATATAATAAGTTAAGTGCTTTACAAAAAGCTTTAGATTTAGCTGAAACGATATAAAAAACATTAAAGATGAAAATAGCAGTTATAGATAATTACGATAGTTTTACCTACAATTTAGTACACTATTTAGACGATTTAGGAGCAGAAGTCACTGTTTTTAGAAACGATGAATTTGAATTGAAAGAATTAGAACCTTTTGAGAAAATACTTTTGTCGCCAGGGCCGGGAATTCCTGATGAAGCGGGTTTACTAAAAGAAGTGATAAAAACCTATGCCAAAACAAAAAGTATTTTCGGAGTTTGTTTAGGTTTACAAGCTATTGGCGAAGTTTTCGGTGGAACACTAACTAATTTAGAAAAAGTATATCACGGTGTAGCCACAAAAGTTTCTAAAACAGAAGACGATTTCATTTTCAACAATTTACCTGATGAAATGGAAGTGGGTCGTTATCATTCTTGGGTGATTTCCAACGAAAATTTTCCTCAAAATTTAATTATCACATCAACTGATGCCAACGGACAAATTATGTCTGTAAAACATAGTGTTTACGATGTTCGAGGAGTGCAATATCATCCAGAAAGTGTGTTAACACCACATGGAAAAAAAATCTTAGAAAATTGGTTGAAAAACTAGTAATCAATAATAAATTAATAGCAAAATGCCTTAGCGACTTAGTGTCTTTTCGGAAAATTAGAGTCTTTACAACATGAAAAATATAATAAATAGATTAATCAATCACGAAATACTTTCCAAACAGGAAGCAAAATCGACATTAATAGAAATCTCTAACGGAAGTTGTAATTCACATCAAATTGCTGCGTTTTTAACGGTTTATATGATGCGAAATATTACTATTGAAGAACTTTCAGGTTTTCGCGAAGCTTTGCTAGAATTGTGTATTCCAGTTGATTTTTCAGCATATGATACAATCGATTTATGTGGAACAGGTGGTGATGGAAAAGATACGTTTAATATTTCAACTTTGTCTTCTTTTATTGTTGCTGGAGCTGGCTATAAGGTGGCGAAACATGGAAATTATGGTGTTTCTTCCATTTCTGGTTCGAGTAATGTGATGGAACAAATGGGTGTAAAATTTACAAATGATCAAGAAATTTTAACCAGATGTATAGAAGAAGCTAATATTGCGATTTTACACGCACCTTTATTTCATCCAGCCATGAAAAATGTTGGACCAATCAGAAAGGAATTAGGCGTAAAAACATTCTTTAATATGCTTGGACCCATGGTAAATCCATCGTTTCCAAAGTTTCAAATGGTGGGAGTTTTTAGTTTAGAATTAGCTAGAATGTACGCTTATTTATATCAAAAAACAGAAACAAAATACGCCATTCTTCACGGATTAGAAGGTTTTGACGAAGTTTCATTAACAGATAAAGTAAAAATTATTACGAATACAACAGAAACCATCAATTCACCTGCTGATTTTCTTTTTGATACAATTCAGCTTTCTGAAATTAAAGGTGGAGATACAGTTGAAGATTCAGCCAAAATATTTCATAAAATATTAAATGGTGAGGGGTCTGATGCACAAAATAATGTGGTTTTAGTCAACTCAGCATTAGCCATTCAAACCATTTCTGAATTAAGCTATGCTGATTCTTTGGAAAAAGCAAAAGAAAGTTTATTCAGTAAAAATGCACTTTCAAAATTAAATACACTTATAAAATTAAGCAACTAATGGATATTTTAGAAAAAATCATTGTAGACAAAAGGCGAGAAGTGGAATTGAAGAAATCAATCATTCCTGTTTCTCAATTAGAAAATTCGGTTTTATTTAATTCTAGAACCCAATCGTTAAGCAAACTATTACAAAATTCATCCTCTGGAATTATTGCTGAACATAAAAGAAAATCGCCATCTAAACAAACTATAAACTCTTCTTTTACTGTTGAAGAAGTGGTTAAAGGCTATCAAAATGCTGGTGTTTGCGGAATTTCAGTTTTAACTGACATGAAATATTTCGGAGGAAGCTTAGATGATTTATTGTTAGCGAGAGCTTCAGTAACTATTCCATTATTAAGAAAAGAATTTATAATTGACGAATACCAATTAATAGAAGCAAAAGCGCATGGAGCTGATGTAATTCTGCTAATCGCTGCAGTTTTAACGCGACAAGAAATTAAATATTTGTCTGAATTTGCTCAATCTTTAGGTTTAGAAGTTTTGCTGGAAGTTCATAATGAAGAAGAATTGCAAAAAGCGATTATGCCAAGTTTAAATATGATTGGTGTAAATAACAGAAATTTAAAAACTTTTGAGGTTAGTTTATCGTATAGTAAAGAGTTGGCAAGTTTGATTCCGAATGAATTTGTAAAAATATCTGAAAGTGGCATTTCCAATGTGGCAGCGGTTAAAGATTTACAACAATATGGTTATCAAGGATTTTTAATTGGAGAAAACTTTATGAAAACGGATAATGCTGGTTTAGCAGCAAGTGAATTTATTAAGCAATTACAATAAGATGTCAAAAATCAAATTAAAAATATGTGGCATGAAATTTCCGGAAAACATTCAGGAAATAGCCCAATTAGAACCTGATTTTTTAGGCTTTATTTTCTATGAAAATTCAGTTCGGAATTATACAGAAAATTCAATTGGTTCGTTACCAGATTCTATAAAAAAAGTTGGTGTTTTTGTGAATGAAAGACAAGATAAAATCATTCAAATCATTCAAATGCATAATTTAAATTATATTCAATTACATGGCAATGAAACTGAAAGTTATTGTTTAGAATTAATAAATCAACTTAATCACAATCAGTTAAATACAAAAATAATCAAAGCTTTTTCAGTTGATGATTCTTTTGATTTTCAACGCCTTACTAATTTCCAAATAGTTGATTATTTTCTATTCGATACGAAAGGGAAATTACCTGGCGGAAACGGAACGAAATTCAATTGGCAAATATTAGAAAACTATACGTTAGAAAAACCTTATTTTTTAAGTGGTGGCATAGGTTTAGAAGACATTTCAACTATTGCAGCATTTTTAAAAACACCAGCTTCAAAATATTGTTTTGCATTAGATGTAAACAGTCAATTTGAATTAGAACCAGGATTAAAAAACAAAGAACAATTACAACAATTTAAAACACAACTATATGAGTCAGTTTAAAGTTTCAGAAAAAGGATTTTACGGAAAATTTGGCGGTGCATTTATTCCAGAAATGTTATATCCAAATGTAGAAGAATTACGTACTCAATATCTTTCTATCATTGCAGAACCAAGCTTTCAAGAAGAATATATGTATTTATTAGAACAATATGTAGGCCGACCAACACCACTATATTTTGCCAAACGATTATCTGAAAAATACAACACCAAAATTTACTTAAAAAGAGAAGATTTATGTCATACTGGTGCGCATAAAGTCAACAACACAGTTGGTCAAATTATATTAGCTAAACGTTTAGGAAAAACTAGAATTATAGCTGAAACAGGAGCAGGGCAACATGGTGTTGCAACCGCAACTGTTTGTGCTTTAATGGGTATGGAATGTATCGTTTATATGGGAGAAGTTGACATTGAAAGACAAGCACCAAATGTAGCTCGTATGAAAATGCTTGGAGCAGAAGTTCGTCCGGCAACTTCAGGTTCTAAAACCCTGAAAGACGCGACAAATGAAGCCATTCGCGACTGGATTAACAACCCAACGGATACGTTTTATATCATTGGTTCAGTAGTGGGACCACATCCTTATCCAGACATGGTTGCGAAATTTCAAAGTATTATTTCAAAGGAAATCAAATCGCAATTACTAACGCAAGAAGGAACAGAATATCCAAATTATGTGATTGCTTGTGTTGGTGGTGGAAGTAATGCAGCTGGAGCTTTTTATGAGTTTTTAGATGACAAACAAGTTGGTTTAATTGCAGTTGAAGCAGCTGGACATGGCGTAGATTCTGGAGAAAGTGCTGCTACATCTGTTTTAGGAAAAATCGGAATTATTCATGGAAGTCGTACTTTATTAATGCAAACAGAAGACGGACAAATTACAGAACCCTATTCTATTTCTGCAGGATTGGATTATCCTGGAGTTGGACCACTTCATGCACATTTGAATGATACTGGTCGTGCCGAATTCATTGCCATTACAGATGATGATGCCATGAATTCTGGATTAGAAATTTCTAAAATGGAAGGTATTATTCCAGCTATAGAAACTGCTCACGCTTTTGCTGTATTAGACAAAAAACAATTCAAACCGACTGATATTGTAGTGATTAATTTATCTGGAAGAGGTGATAAAGATTTGAACACCTATATCAATTATTTCGGATTTTAAATTATAACAGCAAGGCTCGCAAAGAGAGTCGTTAAGTTCGCAAAAAATAAAAACTTTGTGTCTTAGCGTCTTCGTGGCGAAACAAACAAACTTAGCAACTTAAAAATGAACAGAATCAATCAAAAAGTACAAGAAAACAAAAAACTGCTATCTATTTATTTTACAGCAGGATATCCAAATTTAAATGACACTGTTTCAATTATTCAAGAATTGGAAAAAAGTGGCGTTGATATGATAGAAATTGGTTTGCCTTTTTCTGATCCATTGGCAGACGGACCTACAATTCAGGAAAGTTCTACTCAAGCTATTGAAAATGGAATGACAACTAAATTGCTTTTCGAACAATTGAAAGAAATTCGTAAAACAGTAGAAATTCCTTTGATAATTATGGGTTATTTTAATCCAATGATGCAATTTGGAGTAGAAAAATTCTGTCAACAATGTAATGAAGTTGGCATTGATGGTTTGATTATTCCTGATTTACCTTTAGAAGAATATCTTTCTGAATATCAAGCTATTTTCGAAAAATACAATTTAAAAAATGTGTTTTTAATTACACCTCAAACTACAAACGAACGCATTTTACAAATTGATTCGGTTTCTGATAGTTTTATTTATATGGTGAGTTCAGCTACGGTTACAGGTAGTCAATCTGGTTTTGGAACGGAACAAATGAACTATTTTGAACGTATTTCGAATCTAAATTTAAAAAATCCACAAATTATCGGGTTTGGAATTAATAATAAGGAAACTTTTGAGCAAGCAACTTCTTATCAAAAAGGAGCAATTATTGGAAGTGCGTTTATAAAATTTATAACAAATAATACTATTGATACAATTGGTGATTTTGTTCAGAAAATTAGACACTAAAAACATTTAATTAATCTTTAGGTAATATTATTGACTAATTTCACACATTTATGAAGCAAATTCTTGATATTTTGTAAAGATAAACGTGTGAAATTTTACATTTTTTTGTTTTTAGAATGATACTATTTTAATGTTCGACAGTGAATTTTGTAGCAATTAAAAAACTACATAACTATGTCTAAAAATTATTTAACAAAAAATCAATTACTACTTTGTTTAGTAATGGTAACGTCTTTATCGTGGGGACAAAATTTAGTTCATTATTGGAACTTTAACAACAATGCATCTGTTTCCACAATCACAACACCAACGCAAACTGTTGGTGGTGCTAATTTAGTTGCAATTGCAGGCGGAATTAGTGCGATAGATTTTGCTGGTGGAACAGGTCAAAACTTTAATGTTTTAAATTTAAATGCTAGAAACAGTGATGCTTCAGGAACGCATTTACGTTTTAATGATCCAATTGGTGGGGCTTTAGAATTTGCTTTACCAACTTCAGGTTATGAAAATATTGTGGTAAAATTTGCAACTCGTCGTTCAAATTCAGGAGCAGGAACACAATCTTGGTCGTATTCATTAGATGGAACAAGTTATGTGGCTTTTACAACTGTAACTCCTAATAATGGAGATCCAGCTTTAGCAACTTTAGATTTTACAGCAATTTCTGGCGCGAATAATAACGCCAATTTTAAACTAAAAGTAGAATTTTCACAAGGAGCAGGTGGAACAGTTGGTAACAATAGATTCGACAACTTTACTTTGGAAGGAACTACAGTAAGTGGAGGTGATACAACAGCACCAATTACTACAATTTTACCAGTAAATGCTGCGACAAATGTAGCGACGACAATAAA
>JAULXA010000086.1:0-3075 GCA_032118875.1 Flavobacterium sp. | reverse complement strand
GATGCGAGATTTAGCCAATTCAAAAATTAAAGTGCCTAAAAACACTATTGTTGTGGCTATTCCGGTGTATAATATTGATGGCATGTTGAATAGAAATTCGTTTTCAAGAGCCAATCAAAACGGACCTGAAGCCTACGGATTTAGAGGAAATGGAAGAAATTACGACTTAAATAGAGATTTTATAAAATCGGATACTCGAAATTCAAGAAGTTTTCAAGAGCTTTTTCATACGGTTAATCCAGATGTTTTTTTAGACAATCACGTGTCAAATGGTGCGGATTATCAATATACTTTTACTTGTATTGCTACACAACACGAACGTTTAGGGGAGAAATTAGGGAACTTTTTCAAAAATGAAATGTATCCTGAAATGGTCAAAGACATGCAGAAAAAGAAAATTGATGTGGTTCCATATGTGAATATTCACGGTGCAAAACCTGATTTAGGTTACGAACAATTTACGGATACACCACGTTATGCCACTGGCTACACTACTTTATTTAACACATTAGGATTTGTACCTGAAACGCACATGTTAAAACCTTATAAAGATCGTGTGAAAACGACTTATGAATTTATGGTTACAGCTATTAATTATACGGATACGAATTATCAAAAAATCAAACAGCTGAGAAAAGACAATTTAGAAAGTTTTAAAGCTGGAAAACAATATCCGTTACATTGGACAATTGATTCTACAAAAGTATCATACATGGATTTTAAAGGTTTTGAAGGTGGATACAAGCCAAGTGAAATCTCTGGAAAAGACAGATTATTTTATGATAAAAATAAACCATTTACCAAAAAAATTCCGTTTTATGGAAATTACAAACCAACGAAAATTGTAACTATACCGAAATATTATGTCGTGCCGCAAAGTCAATGGCAAATTATTGAGTTATTGAAATTGAACAATATTGAAATGACACAAATTTCTCAAAATGAAAATCTTGAAGTTGAAGTTTATAAAATTGACACGTATCAAACGTCTAAAAATGCATATGAAGGGCATTACGGACATTACAATACTACTGTAACAAAAAATGTAGAGAAAATGGAATTTAGAGCTGGCGATTATAAAATTTCTACGAATCAATTAGGTGTGAAATATTTGTTGGAAACTTTAGAACCAGAAGCCGTTGACTCGTATTTCAATTGGAATTTCTTCGATACGATATTGCAACAAAAAGAAGGCTATTCTAGTTATGTTTTTGAAGATTTAGCGAAACAAATTTTAGATGAAAACCCAACCTTAAAACAAGAATTCGAAACTAAAAAACAAACAGATAAAGCTTTTGCAGAAAACGGCGGAGATCAATTATATTGGGTGTACAAACATTCAAAATACTTTGAAAAAGCGTTTATGATGTATCCTGTTTTTAGAGTGAATTAATTTTTGATTTACGATTTGGGATTTACGAAGTTTGAATTAATTCTAAAAAAAAACTAAACCACCTTTTCACTTTCAAACAATAACTTAATATTTTCGTACGAATTACCTAAAGCAGCTTCAATTTCTGAGGGTTTAAGCCAAACGGCTTTTGAGATGCCTTCTTTTTCTTGTGGACAAGTTGGTCCTGTGTAATTCGTTTCCATTTTAAACCAATAGGTAATTTTTAATTTAAAACTTCCGTTACGTTTAAAGATATGATAGGTTTTTTGTAATTTATCTGTAATTTTTAAGCCTGAAACTCCGGTTTCCTCTTCTACTTCACGCATCGCTGCGTTTTCCATTGTTTCGTCTTTTTCTATGCCGCCTTTTGGTAAATCCCATTTTCCATTTCTGAAAATAAACAAAACTTCACCATTGGCGTTAAATACCAAACCGCCTCCAGCTTTTGCCACAGGTATTTTAGATTTCAAAGTCTTCATAATCAACTTTTCATCTGAATGATATAAGTAGGCACTTTGTATTTTATTCAAAAATAATTCTGAGATTACTTTTGGAATATTTACCGTTTCCAACAAATAAATTTTAAAATTTGTTTCCTTTTCAAACTTATTTGTCAAAAAAAGTGGTTTCTCGTTTACAAAAACTTTATACATTTGCAATATGATATTTAACAACAACACAGCACAACAAACAGCCGAATTGCTTTTACAAATTAACGCAATTAAATTAGAAACAAAAAATCATTTTACATGGGCTTCTGGCTGGAAAAGTCCAATTTATTGTGATAACCGCGTAATCCTTTCGTTTCCAGCGGTTAGAAATTATATTCGAGATGAATTTGTCAAGCAAATTGAAGACAAATTTGGTCGTCCAGACGTCATTGCAGGTGTTGCAACAGGCGCAATTGGTATTGGAATCTTAGTAGCAGAAGCTATGGGATTGCCTTTTGTGTATGTTCGACCAGAAGCAAAAAAGCATGGAAGACAAAATCAGGTGGAAGGTTTTTTACAAAAAGGTCAAACAGTAATTGTCGTAGAAGATTTAATTTCTACTGGTGGAAGTAGTTTGATGGCAGTAGAAGCTTTACGTAATGAAGGCGC
Source organism: Flavobacterium sp. (assembly GCA_032118875.1). Taxonomy (GTDB): domain Bacteria; phylum Bacteroidota; class Bacteroidia; order Flavobacteriales; family Flavobacteriaceae; genus Flavobacterium. Next base: position 582 of record JAULXA010000086.1, on the reverse strand, counting down.
TAATGTAAAAGGTATGGCAGCTATTTTTACGTACGGATTTCCTATTTCTGAAGAAAAGATTGCGGAAGCAAAATTAGAGGTTTACACGCTAAGTAATTACCAAAACTTAATTGAGAAAGCAGTTGAGAAAAAATATGTTTCGGAAGAAGAATTAGAAACATTACAATCTTGGAACAGTAATCCGAGTGAGTGGGGAAAATAATTTTTTGATTTACGAATTGAGATTTACGATTTACGAATAATTTTAAAAAAAAACGTCCCGATAGTTCGAGACGTTTTTTTTAAAATGAATTAAACCAACTGAATTCCTTCGTTATTGATATCAATTAGTTTTTGTTTGTATAAACTTCCAATGGCTTTTTTAAATGTTTTTTTACTCATTTTTAAAACCGATTTTATTTCTTCTGGATGACTATTGTCATTCAAACGTAAAACGCCATCGTTTTGTTTTAAAGCTTCTAAAACTTGTTGTGAAGAATCATCAATTGCTTCAAATCCTTGTTTTTGGAAAGACACATCAATTTTTCCATCAGGACGAATCGTTTTAATATAACCTTTCGTTTTATATCCTGGAGAAACCGT
>JAULXA010000085.1:0-11583 GCA_032118875.1 Flavobacterium sp. | reverse complement strand
TCCTTTTTCTGTAGGCGATTTGTGTTATACGATATTGTTTTTCTTCATTTTTAGATGGATTTATAAAAACAGAATTGGATTTTTTAAAAATTGGAAATCAAATGGATTAACCGTTTTGAGTTTCATTTCAATCTTATATTTCTTGTTTCATTTTTTATGGGGAATTAATTATTACAGAATTCCATTGTATGAAAAAATAGGAATTAAAAAAGAATATACGAAAGAACAATTAGAAGTTTTGACAGAAAAACTAATCGTGAAAACAAATGCATTACAACTTCAAATCACAAAAGATTCAAGTAAAAAAGTAGTATATAAATATTCTGAACCAGAAATGTATAACATCGCGCCAAATGGTTATGGTTTGATGAAGAATAAATTGTCAAAGATTGAATACAAAAACGAAAGTATAAAATCATCTTTTTATAGTTTGCCGTTGAGTTATATGGGTTTTGGTGGTTATCTGAATCCGTTTACCAATGAAGCGCAAGTGAATTATTTAAAACCGAAATATACTTCTCCTTTAACGATTTGTCATGAAATGGCACATCAAACTGGGATTGGCTCAGAAAGCGATTGTAATTTCATTGGATTTATGGCGGCATCGAGTAATAAAGATGTTTATTTTCAATATTCGGCGTATGCTTTTGCTTTAAATTATTGTTTGTATAATTTAGAAGTGATTGAAGACGGAAGTAGTAAATCATATCGTAAATTCATAAACAAAGGCGTTTTGGAAAATTTTAATGAAAATAAAACCTTTTGGAAACAATATCATTCGTGTATTGATACTTTTTTTGAATACTTTTACGACAAGTTTTTAAAATTCAACCAACAAAAAGACGGAATGGAAAGTTATAGTAAGTTTGTGGGCTTGTTAATTAATTACGATTTAAAACACGATGTAATTCATGCAAATTAACCCATCAATAAACGGCTGGATTGAAAAATATTTTAATCAGTATGCTAATGAAATTTCTCATTATGCTACTGATGAAGATTTCTTTGTGGCTTGTCAGAATTCTGGATTAATTTATGGTTATGTTGTCAATTATCATTTGAAATCTACTATTGACGATATCAAATGGGATAACGAAGAAAAAATAAAACTTGGTTTTTTATCGACCTTAATTGCTTTATATAAAGCCAAAAACGGAGATGATGCTTCTGCGTTTATTGAAACCATTATTCAGTTTTATAATCAAATTGCTAAAGGAAAATTTAGCTTTATGAAAATGGTTTTGCCTGATGCGAATTCGTATCAAAAACTAGAAAGTATTATTAATGAACGTTTGCAAACCAATGATAATATCGTAACCAAAAACTTCACGCATATGGTTACGAATGCGATGCTTTTTATTGATGTTTTGGCCTTTGAGTTTTACTTAAAACACAATACGATAAGTTTAGATTTTTTTAAAGATTTGGAACGTAAATGTTTGGCTTTAATTATGCTTTCGTTGAACGTGAAAATCGACAAGTCGGAATACGATTCGATGCTGTTGAAAATGTTTGAAAATTCGTTACGTTATTCTAAGATTTCTAAGATAAATGAAGCAGAAATTTTTGAAGTTATTTTTGAAGGAAACAGAACAACTTTAGAAAATTTATATTTGTACGAAGTGGCGCATATGACGCTTTTAAGCGATGGTGTTGTGTACGATAATGAACAAATATTTCTAGATGATTTTGCTTTAAAATTAAATTTAAATAAAAACAAACAAAATACTGGTTATGAATTAGTTAACTTCATAGAAAAACATAAAAATGAATTGCCGTTTTTCAATTTAAATCACCCAGTAAAACAGTTTTATAACAACACCCAAGATAATATTGGAAAGCTGGTTAGTAGGAATAAAACACGCTTAATTAAGGAACTTTCTGAAAGTAAAGAATTAGTGAAATTATTGCGAAAATCTACCCAACATGATTTGAGTTTTGAGGAAAAAAAGAAAGTAAAAAAACAGCTATTAGACATCTGTAAATCGATACCTTCATTGACTATTTTTTTACTTCCAGGTGGAGGATTGTTATTACCAATTTTGATAAAATTTATTCCTCAATTATTGCCTTCTTCGTTTAATGAAAATTTAAACGATTAGAAGTTTAATTTAAACATCGAATCTAAGTCATCGTTATTACTAAAGTTCACATTTAAATCGGTTACATAACCTGAATTTAATCCGTAAACCCAACCGTGTAAATGTAATTCCTGATTGATGTCCCAAGCATTTTGTACAATAGACGTTTTAGCCAAATTGAAAACTTGTTCGATAACATTTAACTCAACCATTCTGTTGAATTTTTTATCTTCATCAACTATTTCATTTAGTTCCTCCTTATTCACTCGGTAAACATCTTTAATGTTTCTTATCCAGTTATCAATTATTCCAATCGATTGATTTCCCATTGCCGCTTTTACACCGCCACAACCATAATGACCACAAACAATAACATGTTTTACTTTTAGTGCATTTACAGCATAATCTAAAACACTAAGCATATTAATATCCGTATGAACCACTAAATTAGCAATGTTTCTGTGCACAAATACTTCACCAGGTTTTGCTCCAATAATTTCATTGGCTGGAACGCGACTGTCTGAACATCCAATCCATAATAAAGGCGGGTTTTGTCCTTTTGAAAGATCTTCAAAATAATTTTCGTCAACGGCTAATTGTTGCTCTACCCATTCTTTATTATTGTCTAATATTTTTTTATAAAAATCGCTCATTGTTTATTGGATGAAAACTTTATGATTCATCAAATATAAGAAATTAACTGGAGTGTTAATTTTTAATATTTTAAATCGTTAATACTAAAATTTGGGTTTTGTTCGTCATTTATAAAAGTAACTTCATCATAAAAACTAACTTCTCCTGTTTCTATATTGTGCATGGCACCTACGATACCAATTTCACCATTTTCAATCATTTGTTCTAAAACAAAACTACGCTCGATGATGTTTTTAACATTACGTTTTACATTGATTTCAGCTACATTTTCTACAAATGTTGCGTTAGAAGAATTTCTATTTTCCTTAGTTTCTTTTTCTTGATAAACTGCAGGTTGAATTTTTGATAATAACTCTGTTAAGTTACCCATTTCAACATGGTCACAAGCACCTTTTACCGCTCCACATTTGGTATGTCCTAGTACAACAATTAATTTAGAACCTGCTACTTTACAAGCAAATTCCATACTTCCTAAAATATCTGTATTTACAATGTTTCCGGCAATTCTCACAGAGAAAACATCTCCTAAACCTTGGTCGAAAATCAATTCTGCAGAAGTTCTACTGTCAATACAACTTAAAATTGTGGCAAATGGCCATTGTCCGTCTCTTGTTTCATTAGCTTGCTCTAATAAATTTCTATGTGCTTTTAAATTATTAATAAAACGATTGTTTCCTTCTTTTAAAATTTCTAAAGCTTTTCTTGGTGATATAGACGATTGTAATTCTTTATTTAATGTTTTCATGTTGTTTTATTTTTTTAATTTATGTTCTACAAAAACGTGTTTTTCATCTTCAGAACTATCTTCTAGTTCATACGCTTTTTTAAAACCTATCAGTTTGACTTTAATATTTTCTTCTTTTGATCTAATTTTTTTGAATTCTTTAATTAAATCCAATACGTCGTGAGCAATATAAACAGTATCTGAAGCGTTTATAATTACTTTTGAATTTTCTGGAATTGAAGCAATGGTTTCTTTAATTGCTGCTTTGTTTAAAAAGGATACTTCTTGTGCCAAATCAATATGAATAATATCACCATCTTTATATTCTTCTTTTCTGAAATGATAGGCACGTTTCATGTTTCCTTTCAATACAAAAATTACACTGATAATCATTCCTAAGGCAACACCTTTTAGAAGATCAGTAAAAACTACTGCTCCAAAAGTAGCAATAAATGGAATAAATTGATATTTTCCTTTTTCCCAAAAATGCTTAATTGTTGATGGATTAGCTAATTTATACCCTACTAATAATAAAACCGCTGCTAATGTGGCTAATGGAATTTTATTTAAAATTGCTGGAATAGCCAAAACACTTACCAATAATAATACACCATGAATGATTGTTGACATTTTCGATTTCGCTCCAGCGGCATTATTTGCTGATGTTCTTACCACAACAGAAGTCATAGGTAAACCACCTAAAAGTGAACTCACAATATTACCAATTCCTTGTGCTTTTAATTCCACGTTTGTATTGGTATATCTTTTTAAAACATCCATTCTGTCTGATGCTTCAATACATAATAAGGTTTCAATTGAAGCAACTACTGCAATTGTCACAGCTACAATCCAAACTTTTGAATTTGTAATCGCTGTAAAGTCTGGCGTCACTAAAATATTTTTGAATTCTTCAAATGTAGTTGGAACAGGTAAACTCACTAAATGTTCTTTGGCAATAGCGAAAACACTTCCTGATTGAATGAAAAATTCGTTTAATAAGATGCTTACAATTACAGCAACTAAAGCTGGTGGAATCAATTTTATTTTCTTTAAAACCTCTACTTTGTTCCAAAGGATTAAAATCGTCAAAGAAACAATAGCAATGATAATTGAACCTAATTGTATGTGATCAACGATTTGAAAAAGTTCTGAAAATGTATTTTGTCCATCAGGTTGAAAAAAAGATTCGTCACCTTCAAAATCGGGATCATATCCAAAGGCATGAGGAATTTGTTTTAGAATAATAATAACTCCAATTCCAGCTAACATTCCTTCAATAACATTGTTTGGAAAATAGTTTGAAATGGTTCCAGCTTTTATAAAACCAAGCGCTAACTGAATTAATCCTGCAATTAAAACGGCTAAAAGAAAGGCGTTAAACGAGCCTAAATCGGTTATTGCGGTTAAAACTATTGCTGTTAAACCTGCTGCTGGACCAGAAACGCTCAAATGAGACTGACTCAGATATCCAACAATAATACCTCCAACAACACCTGCAATAATACCTGAAAATAGAGGTGCTCCACTTGCTAATGCAATACCGAGACACAATGGCAAAGCCACTAAAAAAACCACTAAACCTGAAGCGAAGTCAGATTTAAGGTTTGCAAAAAGATTGATTTTTTTTGACATACCAATAAATTAATTTAATACATAAACTATCGCTCCAAATAATTTGAAGTCGAAAAAATAACGAAATGTTTAAATGAATTCGGGTGGTGGGGAAAAAAAGTCTAATGAGTTAGAAATGTAATTTGTAGGAATGTGAGAATTGATTTTTTTCTTTTTCAATTCTAAAGTATTAACTGCATTTAAATTATAACATTTTGTAAATAAATCTATATCGTGAGATTTAATTTCTTCTTCAAAAAAGTTATTAATATTTACATCCGTGTATTTTTCAATATCTTCATTAATCATAATAAGACCAAATACAGGTGGTGTGAACAGGCAAGTCACAAACACAAATATGATAATATGTACGAAAAATTTCTTCACTAATGTTAAATTTATTTCTGCAAAAATAAACAAAAAACATTTTTTTCAATTTTAAAAACTAATAATTTTTTGTTAATACCAGATTAAGATTAGAATTTAATGTAAAGATATATGTTCCGAGTCGATAATGTTTTATAAATTTGCCAAACAACAAAAACAAAATGACTACACAACAACTTATTGAACAAATTCGTCTAAAAAAATCGTTTTTATGTATTGGTTTAGATGTCGATTTATCTAAAATACCATCACATTTATTAGAAACAGAAGATCCCATTTTCGAGTTTAATAAAGCTATAATTGATGCCACACACGATTTATGTGTTTCCTATAAACCTAATACTGCTTTTTATGAAGCTTACGGAATTAAAGGTTGGAAATCATTAGAAAAAACTATCAATTACATTAACGAAAAGCATCCAGAAATTTTCACCATTGCCGACGCGAAACGAGGCGATATAGGAAATACGTCGACCATGTATGCCAAAGCTTTTTTGGAAGATTTAAACTTCGATTCAGTTACCGTTGCACCTTATATGGGAAAAGATTCTGTAGAACCGTTTTTAGCTTTTGAAAATAAACATACCATTATGTTAGCGTTAACTTCAAACGAAGGTGCTTTCGATTTTCAGACTTTAGAAACTAACGGAAAAGAATTATATAAAACCGTTTTAGAAACTTCTAAGAATTGGAAAAAAAGTGAGAATTTAATGTATGTGGTTGGTGCTACAAAAGCAGAATACTTTACCGAAATTCGTAAAATCGTGCCAAACAGTTTCTTATTAGTTCCTGGAGTTGGTGCTCAAGGCGGAAGTTTAGCTGAAGTTTGCAAATACGGAATGAACGAAAACATTGGTTTATTAATTAATTCGTCTCGCGGTATAATTTACGCTTCAAGCGGAACTGATTTTGCTGAAAAGGCTAGGGAAGAAGCGTTGAAATTACAAGTTGAGATGGAAGAAATTTTAAGTAAAAAGTAAAAAGAGCCAAGGCAAAAGTAAAACATAGATGAAACAATTCACAGACCAACTTGGTACCAATCACACCTTTGAAAACACACCTAAAAGAATTATTTCTTTAGTGCCATCGCAAACCGAATTGTTATACGATTTAGGTTTGGAAGATCATATTGTTGGAATTACAAAGTTTTGTGTACATCCGTTTCATTTTAAATCAACTAAAGAAATTATTGGTGGTACGAAAAATATCAAATACGATAAAATAAAAGCCTTAAAGCCGGATATTATTATCGCTAATAAAGAAGAAAATACGCAAGAAATTGTTGAACAATTGAAAGACATTTGCCCAGTTTGGGTAACAGATATAATAACAATTGAAGACAATAATAAAATGATTGAAGATTTTGGAAATCTGTTTAACAAGCGAACAAATGCGCAAAAATGGATTGATAAAATAAACTTTGCTTACGAGAAATTTCAAAAGGTTGTCGCTTCAAAATTTGAAGAAAATGCCAAACAAAAAGTAGCGTATTTCATTTGGGCGAATCCATATATGGTAGCTGCTGGCGATACTTTTATCAATGAAATGCTAAAACTTAATGGATTAGAAAATATCTACGATACTAATCCAAAATATGAAGGAAGATATCCTGAAGTAGTTATTAATAAAATGCGTATTCAAGGTGATCCGGATTTTGTGTTTTTATCTTCAGAACCTTTTCCGTTTAAAGATGAACATGCTTTTGAGTTAGGCCGACACACTCATCATGCTAAAACCATTTTTGTAGATGGTGAAATGTTTTCATGGTATGGAAGTCGTTTAGTGAAAGCGTTCGATTATTTCACTTTGTTGCAAGAAAAGCTTTACATTTACAAATAAAATGATAGCCTATACCACGTACGAAAACAAAAACACTACCGAATGGGTTACATTTGTTCATGGTGCAGGAGGAAGTTCTTCTATTTGGTTCAAACAAATTAAAGAATTCAAAAAACATTTTAATGTTTTACTTCTAGATTTACGCGGTCACGGAAATTCTAAAGAAAAAATCACCAAAAAATATACTTTTAAAGCTATTGCCAACGATGTTTTGGAAGTTTTAAACCATCTAAATATCGAGAAATCACACTTTGTTGGTATTTCTTTAGGAACAATTGTGATTCGTCAATTTGCAGAAATGTACGAAAACAGAGTGCAAAGTATGATTATGGGTGGTGCCATTTTAAAAATGAATTTTCGCTCTCAAGTATTAATGAAATTGGGAAATATCTTTAAATATGTATTGCCTTATTTGGTTTTATATCGCTTTTTTGCTTTTGTAATTATGCCGAATAAAAACCACAAGCAATCCAGATTGTTATTCATTAACGAAGCGAAAAAACTCTATCAGAAAGAATTTATCAAATGGTTTAAATTGACTGCTGAAATCAACCCAATTTTAAAATGGTTTCGTCAAGTGGAATTACAAGTACCAACTTTATACGTCATGGGAAATGAAGATTACATGTTTTTACCTTCTGTACGAAAAGTTGTTGAAAGTCATTATAAATCTTCAAAATTATTGGTGATTGAAAACTGCGGACATGTTGTAAATGTAGAAAAATGGAAAGTTTTTAATACAGAAGTCATTAAGTATTTGCAAAGTCAAAAAGATAAAATTTAACGCATAAAAAAACAACTGAAACCTAAATCTCAGTTGTTCTTTAACTAAAAACTAACCTTAAACAAACTATTTATTGTGATACAAATATCTGTATTTTAATTAGTTAATACTGTTAAGGTTTTGTTATACTTATCTAATTGTTGTTAAAATTACTTTTTGTCTTGTAAGGCAAAAACTCTTCTTAATAAATCTGAAGTTCTTGCAGAAAAATTAGTTCTAATGTCTTTTTCTTCTACTGCAATCATTTTAAAAACACCTTCCATTGCTTTGTTTGTTGTGTAATCAGTCAAATCAGGATTTACTTTTTTTACTAAAGGAATACTGTTGTATTTTGTAATAATTTGAGTCCAAATTTTATCAGCACCGACTTTTGCAAAAGAATTTTTAATTACAGGATTAAACTTTCCATATAAAGCTGTTGAAGTGGATGTTTGTAAATAATTTGTAGCAGAACTTTCGTTTCCTAACAAAATATTTTTAGCATCTGTAAAAGTCATTTGCTTTACCGCATCAACAAAAATAGGAGTGGCTTCTTTCACTGCGTCTTCAGCAGCTCTGTTTAAAACTCTTAAACCATCATCGGCTAATTTACTCAAACCTAATTGGCGTAATCTCGTATCAACTTTTTGTAATTCTTCTGGCAATAAAATTTTCACAGCTTCATTTCATGCTTCTTTTAAACCGTTACCCATTTCGGCTTGACTTAAAATTCCTGTTTGTTGAGGCAATTGCTCTAAAACTTGTTGCATTTCGGCACAGCTTACTAACGATAGTATTGCTATTGATAAAACTATTTTTTTCATTTATGTAAAATTTATTTTTTCTTGTCTTGTAAAGCAAATACTTTTTTTAGTAAAGCCGATGTTCTGGCATCTAAGCCACTTCTAATGTTTTTTTCTTCCACTGTAATCATTTTAAAAACTCCTTCTAGTGCTTTATTTGTGGTATAATCTGTTAAATCTGGATTCACTTTTGTTACTAAAGGAATGGCATTGTATTTGTCAATTATTTTTTTCCAAACGGCATCAGCACCAACATTTGCTAATGAAGTTTTGATAACGGGATTAAATTTATCATACAAAGCTTTATTTGTTGAGGTTTGTAAATACGTTGTTGCATCATTTTCATTTCCTAATAAAATGTTTTTAGCATCAGTAATATTCATATTTTTAATAGCATCAACAAATATTGGTGTGGATTGTTTTACAGCATCTTCAGCAGCTCTGTTTAGCATTAAAATTCCTTCATCGGCTAAGTTTCCTAAGCCAATTTTACGTAAACGAGAATCTACTTTTTGTAATTCTTCAGGTAATAAAATTTTAACCAATTCATTTTTATAAAAACCATCAACAGTTGTTAGTTTAGTTACTTGTTTTTTTACTCCATTATCTAAAGCTTCTTTCAAACCATTTGCGATTTCTAAAGTCGAGACTGTTGCTGTTTTGGCAGTAACTTTGGTTCCTGCTTTTTTGATAGCATCTTTTAATTGTGCATTCCCAAATAAGGGCAAACAAACTGCTAGTAAAATAATTTTCTTCATATTTTTTTTATTGATTATTTCAAAGATAAGCAAAATGCGTGCCGCGAATCAAATATCTATTTCAATTATTTAGCCTTTTAATAAATTGTTGATTTTTTACTTCATTTTATTAGAAATAAAAATTATTAAATTCGTAAATTGCACCCTCAAAATACAACAAAATTTAAAGATGGAACCACAAATACCTTATATTCCTATTAATAAAGTAAGAATTGTTACTGCAGCATCACTTTTCGATGGACATGATGCCGCAATTAACATTATGCGTAGAATCATTCAATCAACTGGTGTTGAAGTAATACATCTTGGACACGACAGAAGTGTGGAAGAAGTAGTAAATACTGCTATTCAGGAAGATGCGAATGCTATTGCAATGACTTCTTATCAAGGTGGACACAATGAATATTTTAAATACATGTATGATTTGCTTAAAGAAAAAGGAGCAGGTCACATCAAAATATTTGGTGGTGGTGGTGGTGTAATTCTTCCTTCTGAAATTGCAGAATTAGAAGCGTACGGAATTACGAAAATTTATTCTCCAGATGACGGACGTGCCATGGGTTTACAAGGTATGATTAATGATTTGGTGAAACGTTCTGATTACGCTGTTGGTGATGTAATTACCGATGAAGTTGCCGAATTAGAAAACAAAAATCCTCGTGCTTTAGCCAGAATTATTTCTTCTGCAGAAAATTTCCCAGAAATTGCTAAGCCAATTTTAGATAAAATTCGTGAGAAAAACAAAGATAGCAAAACGCCAGTTTTAGGTATTACTGGAACAGGTGGAGCAGGAAAATCGTCATTAGTTGATGAAATTGTTCGTCGTTTTTTAATTGATTTCCCAGAAAAAACTATCGGATTAATTTCGGTTGACCCATCAAAAAGAAAAACAGGTGGTGCTTTACTTGGAGATAGAATTCGTATGAATGCGATTAACAATTCTAGAGTTTTCATGCGTTCGTTAGCAACTCGTCAATCTAACTTAGCTTTATCAAAGTATGTCGCTGATGCGATTGAAGTAGTAAAAGCAGCAAATTACGATATCATCATTTTAGAAACTTCTGGAATCGGACAATCGGATACAGAAATTATGGATCATTCTGATGTTTCTTTATATGTTATGACGCCAGAATTTGGAGCGGCTACGCAATTAGAGAAAATCGATATGTTAGATTTCGCTGATTTAGTGGCTTTAAATAAATTTGACAAACGTGGCGCTTTAGATGCGATTCGCGATGTGAAAAAACAATACCAACGCAATCATAATTTATGGGACGAAAACCCAGATTCTATGCCAGTTTTCGGAACAATTGCTTCGCAGTTTAACGATCCAGGAATGAATACGTTGTACAAATCTATCATGGATAAAATTGTAGAGAAAACCAATTCTGAATTGCAATCTACATTCGAAATTACTCGTGAAATGAGCGAGAAAATTTTCGTAATTCCACCACATAGAACACGTTATTTATCTGAAATTGCAGAAAATAATAGAAAATATGATGAAACGGCTTTAACTCAAGTGGAAGTCGCACAAAAATTATACGGAATTTTCAAAACGGTTGAATCTGTTAATGGAAATTTACCTCAATTAGACAAGGCTGGAATTATTGAAGATTCTTTAAAAATCAATGCGGATAACAAAGATTTCGTTTCGTTATTGACTAAAGAATTCGACCGAGTAAAAATGAATTTAGATCCATACAATTGGGAAATCATTTTAACTTGGGATGAAAAAGTAAACAAATACAAAAATCCGTTTTATAGTTTTAAAGTTCGTGATAAAGAAATTAAAATTGCAACTCATACAGAATCTTTATCGCATTCTCAAATACCAAAAATTTCGTTACCAAAATACCAAGCTTGGGGCGATATTTTAAAATGGAATTTACAAGAAAATGTTCCTGGAGAATTCCCATTCGCATCTGGATTATATCCATTTAAACGTGAAGGAGAAGATCCA
>JAULXA010000084.1:0-11384 GCA_032118875.1 Flavobacterium sp. | reverse complement strand
TAAGTATTGTTTTCACTTTAGAACCAGGAGATATTATCGCAACTGGAACACCAGCTGGAGTAGGAGCTGGAAGAAATCCACAAGAATGGATGTATGATGGCGATGTAGTAGAAGCGACAGTAGAAGTAATTGGAACGATTGTAAATACAATTAAAGAAATTTAAAAAAGTTTTCAGTCTCAGTTTTCAGTATTCAAACTGTTAACTGCGACTGCGACTGTAAACTATATAAAAATGAAATACAGAATAGGACAAATAGTTCCATCATCAAACGTTACGATGGAAACCGAAATACCAGCGATTTTACGTTCACGAGAAACCATTTTACCAGAACGTTTTACGTTTCACAGTAGTAGAATGCGAATGAAAAAAGTGACCAAAGAAGAATTGGAAGCGATGGATGCGATGAGTTTAAAATGCGCTCAAGAACTTTCAGATGCTCACGTGGATGTGATGGGTTATGCCTGTTTAGTGGCGATTATGAGTATGGGAAGAGGCTATCACTGCGTTTCGGAAGTAAACTTACATCAGGAAACTGTGGCTAACGATTTTCCAACTCCAATTGTAACTTCTGCTGGTGCTTTAATTAATGGTTTAAAGGTTTTAGGTGCGAAACAAATTTCAATCATCACACCTTATATGCGACCATTAACGGATATGGTTGTGGATTATATCGAACATCAAGGAATAAAAGTAAAACAAAGTATTGCGTTGGAAATTCCAGATAATTTAGAAGTTGCGGCTCAAAACCCACTAAATTTATTAGAAATTTACAAGCAATTAGATTTAACAGATGTAGATGTTTTGGTGGCTTCAGCTTGTGTACAAATGCCATCGTTAGAAGCCATTGATTTAATTCAAGCAGAATGTGGAATTCCTGTTACTTCTGCAGCTGTTTGTACCACTTATGAAATGATGAAAAAACTTGGAATCGAACCAAAATCAGCGATTGGTGGTGAATTGTTAAACGGGAAATATTAGCACATAATTTTGTAATAATTTTTTATAAAAAGGTCACTTGTTTTTCGTAAATTTACTATAACCTATTAATCGTTAATTTGTTTAATTCACTACTGTTATGGAATTTATTGATTATTATAAAGTACTAGGTGTGTCTAAAGATGCAACAAGTGATGAAATAAAAAAAGCATATAGAAAATTAGCAAGAAAATTGCATCCCGACATTAATCCTAGTGATAAAGAAGCACATGCAAAGTTTCAACAACTTAATGAAGCTAATGAAGTTTTAAGTCATCCCGAAAAAAGAAAGAAATACGATAAATACGGTAAAGATTGGGAAAATGGGGAAGAGTATGAAAAATACCAACAACAGCAAAGATCCAATTCTGGTAGACAACAACAAGCTAATGCTGATTTTGGTGGAGAAGATTTTTCTGATTTTTTCTCTTCTATGTTCGGAAATCAAGAGCGTGGTGGAAGAAATCAAACCAAATATAGAGGTCAAGACATTCAAGCCAAGCTTCAAATAGATATTAAAGAAGCGTATACGACTCATAAAAAGGAATTTACGGTTAACGGGAAAAGCATACGAATAACTATTCCGGCTGGAATTGAAGATCAGCAAACCATAAAAATAAGTGGTTACGGTAGTCCAGGAATAAATAATGGTCCAAATGGAGATTTGTATATTACTTTCTCTGTTTTAAATTCTAGTTTGTTTAAACGAGTTGGAAATGACTTATTTTTAACTCACAATTTAGATTTATACACGGCTGTTTTAGGTGGTGATGTTACCATTTCAGATTTTAATCAGGCTAAATTAAAATTAAAAGTTGCAGCTGGAACTCAAAACGGCACAAAAGTAAGATTGAAAGGAAAAGGTTTTCCTGTTTATAAGAAAGAAGATCAATTTGGAGATTTGTACATCACCTACAATGTTGCGATACCGACAAATCTTTCAGAGAAAGAAATAGAATTGTTCCATGAATTAGCGAATTCAGTAAATAAATAAAACAACTATGGAAACTCAAGAATTAATCATAGTCGACGTTTTTTGTCAGGAATATCAAATCGAAATAAATCTAATTAATGATTTAGAATCCTTTGGTTTGATTGAAACTATTGTGCATAACGAAAATAAATATTTGGATAAAAACCAAATAGTTCATGTTGAAAAAATAATTCGTTTACACAATGATTTGAATATTAATAAAGAAGGTATAGAAATTATTTTAGATCTTCTCGAAAAGGAAAAACAATTGCTTTTAGAAATCAAATATTTGAAGAATCGTTTGGGTTTATATGAGTAATCTTTTTATATAGTTGTATTTTGAGTTATGAAACTTTGCTTTACTCCAATATAATTGCCTCTTCAGTTTGGTTTTATGTTAGTTTTAGAAACTCTAGACACTTTTGGAATTGTGGTTTAAAGTACAATGAATTCATTAGGAATCTAAAATAATTGATTTGACCGCACTTTGTACTACTTTTGAAATGATGAAGAAACTTAGCATCGAAACCAAATCGGGAATAGGTTGAGGACACTAAACGATAAATACTAAATATTATGGAATGGATTGTAGTTGAAGGAAAACTAGTAAATAATTTTAAGTTTACATCTCAAACAGAATTGGCGCAATTTCTTGTAAAAGTAGCTAATTATGCGGATGAAATTAACCATCACCCTGATTGTAAAATCCATAAAGCCTTTCAGTTGGAAATCACTTTATATAGTCACGACCAGAATAAAATAACTGATTTAGATTACCAATTAGCAGAAAAGATTGATAGTTTGTTTCATTAAAAGTAAATCTATGAAAAATATAATTGCCTTTTTTGCGGCTTTTTTTGCCGCTAAGAAAACAAAGTTTGGATGTTTTGGAACAATAATAGTGTTTATTGTTGTTTATTATTTGGTAAAGAAAATTTTATAAAAAAAAGGAGTTCAATTTTGAACTCCTTTTTTGATAATGTATTTGTGGACATTAAAAACTATACTTTGCTCCACCATAAATATTTCTTCCACCAGCGTTAATTCCTGATGCGAAATTTCTATATTGTGTATCTAAGATGTTTTCCATTCCTGCAAATAAAGTAAAGCCATACATAGGTTTTGATCCTGCTTTGAAATTATACGTTTCCCAAGCTGGAGTTCCTCCTGCTGGTGCATAAACTAAATTGTCTTCACCACTTGTAGAATACTCATCTAAGTGTTTTTTGCCATTAAATAACATATACGCTTCAAAAGTTGCCCATTTTGGAGAATAATTGAATCCTAATTTCCCAAAATACGGGGGAATGTGATCTAAAGGTCTTTTGTTTCCTGAACTGGTAACTCTACCTAAAGTAACATTGTAGGAACCATTAAATTGTAAGTTTTTAGCAATTGTTGTTTTAACATTTCCATTTACTCCAGTTACAAATGCTTTTCCTAAATTCTGGTTTGCAATAACATTTCTAACATCACCACCACCAAAATCATAAGTACTAGAGCCATTGAATGTAAATTCATCCGTTACAATAGCATCGAATAATTGTGTGTAAAAGTAAGTAGCATCAAATTGATGTTTATTTTTTTTAGATTTCAATACAAATCCTAAATCTCCTGTGATAGTTTGTTCTGGTTTTAAATCTTTGTTAGGTACGATTAAAGTTCCAGCTCCAGATTCAAATATTTTAGCTAAATCATCAATGTTCGGAACTCTAAATCCTGAACTTAGATTCGTTTTAATGATGAAATTTTCAGAAGTATTATGAACTAAACCAATGTTTCCACTATAAGTAAAATTTTGTTGTTTAATTTCTGTAAAGGGTAAACTCATCAGCGAATTGTCAGCAATTGTACTGTTTAAAGTAGCGTAACCAGCTCTAGCACCCATTGAGAAATTAGTTGCTTCATTTCTTTTTGAAGAGTAAGAAACGTAAACATCATTACGCATCATGTTGTTTTTTCCATTTGGATATCTTGTGTCTAATGGTTCGTCAACGCCAGTAGTGATATTGTTTTTATGAGCCGTTGATTTTAAATCATCGTAGTAATTTTCGACACCATAATATAGATTACCCTTATTTAATTTTGTTTCAAAGTTTGCAGCTAAGGAATAAACTGCTACCTTTTCAACTCTATTTTGTAAATTATAATTACCAAAGTTTCTGTTATGACGACTTTCTTCTACATTTTGATATCCCGCATCTAATTTGAAGTCAGTATTTGAAAACACATTTTCTTTTTCCAAACTATATACTCCTAACAATCTTTTTTGCGGACCATAATACCATTCTGCACTTTTTAATCCTGTACTTGTTCGGTCAGTTAACCTATCGTATCTATTGATGTCCGTTGAAGTTGAATATTGAAAATTAGCATTATGTGTAAAACCACTTTGTGTTTTATAAGCTAATTTTTGCATGAAATTATATTGTTTATAACCACTATTTATCTGCGTGTATTTATCACTATTTGGAGTTAAAACATCTGTGCCGTTAATTGTTTCTACATAAAATGGACGCTCTCCAAAGAAATCACCATTATGATTTTTGGTTCTTCCCATTTTTAAATCGCCAAAATCATTATATGAAAAGGCAGTTAACGAAGCAAAATTCATAGTGCCATAATTTATATCGAAATATCCTGATTTTTCTTCATTTACTGAAGAGTATCTTGTATTTACATTTCCAGTAAATCCATTTTCAAATTTAGCTCTTTTGGTAATCATGTTTACAGATCCACCTAAGGCGTCACTACCATATAAAGATGAGGTTGGACCAAATTGCACTAATGCGGTTTCTAAGAAGTTTTCATCGACAGTAATAACATTTTGTAAATGTCCAGCTCTAAAGATTAAGTTGTTCATACGAACACCATCTACTAAAAGTAAAACTCTACTTGCTTCAAATCCTCTAATTACTGGACTTCCTGCGCCTTGTTGTGATTTTTGAACAAATAAAGAACCGGAATTTGCCAACATATCGGCCGTGTTCTGAAAATTTTGAAATTCTATCTTTTCTTTTGAAAAAACTTCAATTTGTGAAGGAGTTTGATTTTTATCAATTGTAATTTTCTTAGAATTGATTTTAATCTCTTCGATGTTTTGTGCCTTAATTGTATCGGTAACTTCTTGACTAAAAGTTAATTGGGTGTTTAGTATTAGTAATCCAAATAGGCATAAGTAATTCTTCTTCATGTTAGTTAAGTTTGGAGAATTTGTATGTCAAAAATTATGCCAAAAAAATGTTAAAATTATTTTTTGTTAGGTTCGATAATGACAGCGGTTGTGTATTTTTTCTTAATCGCGAGCAATGCTTTTTCAGCTTCAATTTTGCTCTTAAAACTGCCTACCCAAACTTTGTAAGACGGATTGCTAAAAACAATAGTTCCATCGGTTTGAGAAAAGTCCTTTTTAAATGAAATAAGTGACTTTTTTGATTCTTCAATAGATCCGAAGAAAATTTGAATTTTAAATTTGTCGTTTATGGTGATGGCAGAATTGTTTTTTCGCTTTTCAAATAGCAATTTTTCTATTTTTTCGTCTTGTTCGATGTTACTTTTCTTGGTTTGAGAAAAAATATTTTGTGTTGACAAAAGTGTAACTAGAGAAAATGATAGGAATGTTATTTTTTTTAATGTCTTCATAATGAATGATATTTATTGCAAATTTATTATTTAGAATTAAATTATTAGCCCTAATCTTATTTAGAATTAAAATAAATTACATTTTAAGATAAATTTAAGGTTTTGATAATTATTCTAATGTTGTATTTTTGTCCAAGTTTTTAAAAAGTATGACTAAGCATTAGCTAAAACCATACCAAAATAAGTTTGATAATTAATTTTTAATATGAAAAAGTTGGGTAACCCTAAATCGTTTTCAAAAACTATCTTTTCTTTAGCGTTTTCTGCAATGTTTGCAGTTGGCGTTTCTGCGCAAGAAGCTGTTGCAGCTGCTGCGCCGGTTGCAACAGCAGCGGCACCAGCAACTGGTTCAGGTGATCCGGTAAAAGGAAAAGAATTGTTTAACACTAATTGTGCCGCTTGTCACAAATTAGATGCAAAAATGACTGGTCCTGCATTGAGAGGTGTTGGCGATAAGTATGACAAAGAATGGTTGTACAAATGGATTAAAAATAGTTCAGACCTTATTAAGTCTGGTGATGCTAAAGCTGTAAAAGTGTACGAAGAGTTCGCTAAGTCAAATATGACAGCTTTTCCTCAATTATCTAATGGAGACATTGATAATATTATTGCATATTCTATGGAGCCTGCTCCTGTTGCTGAAACTCCGAAAGCTGTTGCGGCTGAAGGTTCAGGAAGCTCAGAAGGTGGTCTTTCAAACAACTTAATTTTAGGTGTTTTAGCTTTTATATTAGGTGTATTAGTATTTATGCTATTTACAGTTAAAAGGTTATTAAAAAATGTAATTGAGTCAAAAGGTCTTGAAGTTGTTGAAGCGCCTAAAGGTTTATCTTTCTGGAAAGCTTTAGTGAAAAATCAATTCTTAATGGTGGTAGCTGCAATTTTGTTCTTGTTGTCTTCTGCTTACTTTATGTATGGATTTTTCATGCAGATTGGAGTAGATAAAGGATACGAGCCAATTCAGCCAATTCATTATTCACACAAAATTCACGCTGGTGAAAACGGTATTGATTGTAAATACTGTCACTCGTCTGCAAGAGTTTCTAAAAACGCTGGTATTCCTTCGTTAAATGTGTGTATGAACTGTCACAAAAACATTGCTGAATTCCAAGGTTCTAAAGATTCTACTTATGTGGAATACACAAAAGAATTTTATACCGGAGAAATTCAGAAATTATATGACGCAGTGGGTTGGGATAAAGCCGCTCAAAAATATACAGGAAAAACGAAGCCAGTTAAATGGGTTAGAATTCATAATTTACCAGATTTCGTTTATTTCAATCACTCTCAACACGTAACTGTTGGTGGTATCGAATGTCAAAAATGTCACGGTAAAGTAGAGTCATTTGAAGTGATGAAACAAGATCAACCGTTAACTATGGGATGGTGTATTAACTGTCACAGAGAAACTAATGTGAAAGTTGAAGACAACGGTTACTATGCAAAAATCCACGACCAATTAGCTAAGAAATTGGGTGTTACTAAGTTGACAGCTGCTCAAATGGGTGGTTTAGAGTGTGGTAAGTGTCACTATTAATAATAATATAAGAAGTTAATATCTATATACAATGGCATCAAACAAAAAATACTGGAAAAGTGTTGAAGAACTAAATGAAAATAGTTCTATTGTTGAGGCGTTACAAAGCAACGAATTTGTAGAGCAAATTCCTGTTGATGAGTTTTTAGGTGATAAAGAAAATCTTTCTAATTCATCTACTTCGCGTCGTGACTTTTTAAAGTACGTTGGTTTCAGTACAGCTGCAGCATCATTAGCGGCTTGTGAAGGGCCGGTAATTAAGTCAATTCCTTATGTGGTTCAACCAGAAGAAATTATCCCAGGTGTAGCAGACTATTATGCTACTACAATTGCGGATGGTTATGATTTCGCGAATATTTTAATTAAAACTCGTGAAGGTCGTCCAATTAAAGTTGAAAATAATTCTGCTGAAGGTTCAGTAACAGGAGCAAATGCGAGAGTACATGCTTCAGTACTATCTTTATATGATAATTTAAGATTGAAAAATCCTAAAATTAACAAAAAAGAAGCTTCTTGGAATGAAGTAAACGCAAAAGTGAAAGCTAGTTTAACAGAAGCTAAGGCAAAAGGTGGACAAGTTGTTGTTTTAACAAATACTACTGCAAGCCCTTCTACTGATAAATTAATCTCAGATTTAGCAACTAAGTATACTAACGTAAAACACGTGGTGTATGATGCGATTTCTGATTCAAATGCTTTAGATGCTTTTCAAGCCGTTTACGGTTTTAGAGCTTTGGCAAATTATAACTTCGAAAAGGCAGATACTATTGTTTCTGTTGGTGCTGATATCTTAGGAGATTGGCAAGGTGGAGGTTTTGATGCTGGATATGCAAAAGGACGTGTTCCGAAAAACGGAAAAATGTCTAAGCACATTCAAATTGAAGCAAATATGTCGTTAGCTGGTGCTAATGCAGACAAAAGAATTCCTTTAACTATTGCAAATCAAAAATTAGCTTTAGTAAAATTATATAATGCCGTTACTGGTTCTGGAGTTTCAGTTGCTAGTATTGGTAAGTTAGACAGCGAAGTAGAAAAAGCAGCTCAACAATTAAAAGCGGCTGGATCTAAAGGAGTTGTTGTTACAGGTTTAGATGATTTTGATGCACAATATTTAGTATTAGGTATCAATTTAGCTTTAAAATCTGAAGCATTCAATCCTTCTGATGCTAAGTTAACTAGAAAAGGTGATGCAAAAGCTGTTGCTCAATTAGTTGCAGATATGAATGCTGGAAAAGTTCACACATTAATTATGAGTGGCGTAAATCCAGTATATACTTTAGCAAACTCAAAAGAATTTGTTGCAGGTTTAGGAAAAGTAAAATTATCAGTATCATTCTCTACTAAAGAAGATGAAACAGCTGTTAAAACTACAATCGCCGCTGCTGCAAGTCATTACTTAGAATCTTGGAATGATGTGTCAATCACACGTTCTAACTACAGTATTGCTCAGCCAACAATCAGACCATTATTCAATACAAAACAATTTCAAGAAGCTTTATTATCTTGGAATGATATTTCTACTCCATATTACGATTTCTTAAAAGGTTTTGCTGCTGCTAATTTAGGTGGTAAGACTTGGAATCAAGCAGTACATGATGGTTTTGTTGTTACTTCAATTGGAAGTTTAATTGCACAAGGTGGTAACTTCGGAGCTTCTGCTTCAAAATTATCTGCTGCTAAATCTAATGGTTTAGACTTAGTATTGTACAGTAAAGTTGGAATGGGAGATGGACAACAAGCAAATAACCCATGGTTACAAGAGTTTCCAGATCCAATTACAAGAGTATCTTGGGATAATTACGTAACAGTTTCTAAAGCTGATGCTGAGAAGTTAAGTTTAGAAAACTTTAATGTTGCTAACGGAGGTTTAAACGGAAGTTATGTTACTATTAAAGTTGGAAATACTACTTTAGAAAATGTACCAGTAATTATTCAGCCAGGACAAGCAGTTGGTACTGTTGGTTTAGCTTTTGGTTACGGTAGAAAAGAAGCATTAAAAGAAGAAATGCAAACTGGTGTTAACGCTTATTCGTTATATGTTAACGCTAATGCAAATCAAAGCGCTACAGTTACTTTAGCTGATGGTGAGCATGAATTTGCATGTGTACAATTACAAAGAACTTTAATGGGTAGAGGTGATATCGTAAAAGATACTACTTTATCTATTTTCAATAAAGCAAATGAAGCAGGTGATAAGGAAGCTTATAATCCAACACCAGTTGTTTCATTAGATCACAAAGAAGTTGCTGCTACATCTGTAGATTTATGGACTTCTTTTGACAGAACTACAGGTCACCACTTTAACTTATCTATCGATTTAAATTCTTGTACAGGTTGTGGAGCATGTGTTATCGCATGTCACGCAGAAAACAATGTACCAGTTGTTGGTAAATCAGAAGTTAGAAGAAGTCGTGATATGCATTGGTTAAGAATTGACAGATATTATTCTTCTGAAGATACTTTCTCTGGTGATATTGTTAAGAAAAATGATTCAAAAGGTTTAACAGGAACTGTTTCTACTTTACAAGAGATGGAAGATCCTTCAGTTAATCCACAAGTTGTTTTCCAGCCTGTAATGTGTCAGCACTGTAACCACGCTCCATGTGAGACGGTTTGTCCAGTTGCTGCAACATCACACTCTCGTCAAGGTCAAAATCATATGGCATACAACAGATGTGTTGGTACACGTTACTGTGCGAACAACTGTCCTTATAAAGTACGTCGTTTCAACTGGTTCTTGTACAACAAGAATGATGAGTTTGATTACCACATGAATGACGATTTAGGTCGTATGGTATTAAATCCAGATGTGAATGTACGTTCTCGTGGGGTTATGGAAAAATGTTCTATGTGTATCCAAATGACTCAAGCTACGATTTTAAAAGCGAAAAAAGAAGGTAAAGAAGTTGGTAAAGATGACTTCCAAACTGCTTGTTCTGCTGCTTGTACTTCAGGGTCAATGGTATTCGGAGATGTGAATAATAAAGAATCAGACGTTGCTCAGCTTTTAGAAGACGACAGAATGTACCATTTATTAGAAAGCATTGGAACAAAACCTAACGTGATGTATCATGTTAAAGTTAGAAACGATAAATAATTATTAATAAGAAACACATATAAAGGATTATGTCTCATTACGAAGCACCCATTAGAAAACCTTTGGTTATTGGTGATAAATCTTATCACGATATAACTGTAGATGTGGCTCGCCCTGTTGAAGGAAGAGCAAACAAACTATGGTGGACAGTATTTTCAATAGCATTAGCTGCATTCCTTTGGGGATTAGGTTGTATGACTTATACAATCACAACAGGTATTGGTACTTGGGGATTAAATAAAACAATTGGATGGGCTTGGGATATTACCAACTTCGTTTGGTGGGTAGGTATTGGTCACGCCGGTACACTTATCTCAGCTGTATTATTATTGTTCCGTCAAAAATGGAGAATGGCCATTAACCGTTCTGCAGAGGCGATGACAATTTTCTCAGTTGTTCAAGCAGGTTTATTCCCAATTATTCACATGGGTCGTCCATGGTTAGCATTTTGGGTATTACCAATTCCAAATCAATTTGGATCATTATGGGTAAACTTTAACTCACCATTATTATGGGACGTTTTCGCTATCTCTACGTATTTATCTGTATCATTAGTTTTCTGGTGGACAGGTTTATTACCAGATTTCGCAATGTTAAGAGATAGAGCTGTTACTCCATTTACAAAAAGAGTATATTCTATTCTATCTTTCGGATGGAGTGGTAGAGCTAAAGATTGGCAACGTTTTGAAGAAGTTTCTTTAGTATTAGCTGGTTTAGCAACTCCTTTAGTACTTTCTGTACACACAATTGTATCTTTTGACTTCGCAACTTCTGTTATTCCTGGTTGGCATACAACTATCTTACCTCCATATTTCGTGGCTGGTGCAGTATTCTCAGGATTTGCCATGGTAAATACGTTATTAATTGTAATGCGTAAAGTATCTAGTTTAGAAGATTATATTACAGTACAACACATTGAATTGATGAACATCATTATTATGATTACAGGTTCAATCGTAGGTTGTGCATATATTACTGAATTATTTGTAGCTTGGTATTCTGGAGTAGAGTATGAACAATACGCTTTCCTTAACAGAGCAACAGGACCTTACTGGTGGTCATACTGGTTAATGATGACTTGTAACGTTTTCTCTCCACAATTTATGTGGTTCAAAAAATTAAGAACAAGTATTGCATTCTCTTTCATTATTTCTATTG
>JAULXA010000083.1:0-6106 GCA_032118875.1 Flavobacterium sp. | reverse complement strand
CCTTTTACTTATTATTGCTTTATTAGATTTTAGTTACATCATTAAGAATCCAAATTTAATAGCTTGTTCTTTGTTATTTGCGATGGGATTGCAAAATTCTTTGGTGACAACTATTTCCAATTCAGTGGTTCGAACAACACATTTAACGGGTTTGTTTACCGATTTAGGAATTGAAATATCCCAGTTATTTTTTTATAAATCTGAAGAACAACGCATAAAACTATTTTCCTCAATTAAGTTAAGAATAACAATTATTACCACATTTTTTATAGGTGGAATTTTAGCTGGATTGTTTTATTCCTCCTATAAAATGAAAACTTTATTGATTGCTTCTCTGATACTTATAATTGGCTTATTTGTGGATTATATTAACGTGAAACTTGACGAAAAAAAATAACTACAAAATTTCTTGAATCAATTCCGTTGGTCTGGCAATTACAGCTTTTTCTCCATTGATAACAATTGGTCTTTCTATTAATTTTGGAAATTGTATCATCGCTTCAATAATTTCTTTATCCGATAAGGTTTTTCCTTTGAAGTTTTCTGTCCAATCCTTTTCCTTTATTCGAACCAATTCTATCGGTTTGATATTTAGTTTTTTTATGATGGTTTCTAATTCTTTGAAAGTAGGAACGTTGTCTAAATAATTGATGACTTCAAATGGTTGCTTTAAGTTTTCTAAAAAACAAAGTCCATCTCTTGATTTCGAGCAACGGTTATTGTGATATATGGTTAGCATAAAATATTTTTTTTGCAAAGGTAATAATTGTATTTTAGTGCACTTTAAAAAATCAAAAAATGTATATAGAACAATTACAGAAATTTAAAATTAATTTGTGGACATATTTAGTTATTCCTGGTCTTTTTTTAGGCTTGATGGTTTATAATTACGTTTCTACTGAAGGTGTTGACACAGCTGCCATGATGAAGGATATGACTAAAATGATTGGTGTAAACGGAACATTTGTAGCTTTGGTTGGTCCACTTTCTCTAATGTTGTTAATTGTTTTATTCTACAATAAATTTGTTCAAAATAATACGTTGCGAATTTTAACTACATCTCGACCAAAAATAGATTGGAAACGAGTGTTTTTCTCCTTCGGACTTTGGAGTTTGATTACCATTGTTTCTACAGTTGTGAGTTATTACTGTGCACCAGAAGATTTTGTTGTGAATTTTAAGCCAGAAAAATTTGCTGTTTTTGTAGTTTTAGCTCTGCTTTTTGTTCCACTACAAACTAGTTTTGAAGAATATTTGTTTCGTGCACATATGTTGCAAGGTTTAGGTTTGGCTACAAAAACAAGATGGATTCCATTAATTGTAACTTCATTTTTATTCGGAATTATGCATATTGCGAATCCGGAAGTTGAAAAATTAGGAATGGTAATTATGTTCTATTATATTGGAACTGGATTGTTTTTAGGAATTTTGACATTAATGGATGAAGGTTTAGAATTGGCTTTAGGATTTCATGCAGCGAATAATTTAGTTGGTGCCTTGTTAGTCACATCAGATTGGTCTGCATTTCAAACGCATTCTATTTTAAAAGATGTTTCGGAACCAAGTGCGAATATTCAAATATTCATTCCGATTTTGGTGATTTTCCCAATTTTGCTATATATTTTCGCTATAAAATACAAATGGAGCAATTGGAAAGAAAAACTTTTCGGAACCATACAACCAATTGAAGTAGAAGAATTTCAATCCATTGAAAAGTAATAATGAATCAGTTTATTCATCCCGATTTTAAATTAAACGGAAAGAGTTTTTCTTATATTGAACTTTTATCTGAAGCTTTATATTTAAAAGAAAACGGACAATTATTTGAAAAAGCAATTGGAAAGTTTTTGTTTGAATGGCTCAATAATGAATCGTTTGTTTTTGTAACTACTTCAGGTTCTACAGGAAAACCGAAACAAATTGTGTTACAAAAATCGGCAATGATTGCTTCGGCAAAAGCCACTGGAATATTTTTTAGTTTACAACCAAAAACTACAGCATTATTATGTTTATCTGCAGATTATATCGCTGGAAAAATGATGTTGGTTCGTGCCATAACTTTAGGATTGCATTTAGATACAACAGAACCAAATAGTAATCCTTTACAAAGTAAAAAATATGATTTTGTGGCAATGGTTCCAATGCAAGTCGCTAATTCTTTAGATAAGCTTCATTTGGTTGAAACGTTATTAATTGGCGGTACAAAAGTAAGTTATCAATTGGCAGAAAGTATATTAAAAACAAACTGCCAAGCATTTGAATCGTATGGGATGACGGAAACCATTTCGCACATAGCTATAAAGCAAATAGGAGCGAAGCAGTTTACAATTTTACCGAATGTGACTATTGCTGTAGATGATAGAAATTGTTTGGTTATCGAAGCGTTAGAGCTTTCGCAGGAAAAAATTATTACAAATGATATTGTAGAAATTTTAAATGAAACCCAATTTATTTTAAAAGGACGAATTGATAATGTAATTAATTCTGGAGGTTTGAAAATTTTCCCTGAAGAAGTAGAGGAAAAGTTAGCGAAATATATTTCTACACGTTTTTTTATTGCAAGTATTTCTGATGAAAAATTTGGAGAAAAAGTAATATTAGTTTTAGAAGGAAAACCTTTTGAAATTGAGAATTCTATATTTTTGGATTTATCAAAATATCAAATTCCAAAACAAATTGTATTTGTCGATAAATTTGTGGAAACGGAAACCAATAAAATAAATAGAAAGAAAACCCTTGAGAATTGGACATAAAAAAAGTGTCACACTAATAAAAAATCTTGTTTTGTAATTAAATTCTTCTTTTGCAGATTTTTTTCCAGTATGACACCAATAAATACTTTATAACTAATTAATAGTTTTAAGTTGTTTTCGAAAAGAGAAGTAAATTTATTAATTAATTATTGAATACGCAAACTTTTCGTTAATTTTTTTAATGTTCCATTTTAAAATTGTAATCTAACGAGTGTTTTCCGCTTCCGTAGAAAGAGAAAAAGATACATAATAACAGAGCAATACTTGATTGTATAAAGTTAGAAAGATTAAATTCTCCGAAAAAATTAATTAGTAAGGCACATAATACAATTGGTAATTGGAACCAAATGGACCATCTGGTGAAAAAACCTAAAACAATCATAAATCCACCAATCATATGAGCCATTGCTACGTAATGAATAATCATCATTTCGCTTCCATAACCTCTAAACGAACTTAAAATTTCGCTTAAATACTGCTTGTTGGTAATGAAGGTTACACCTTTAATAAATAAAAACACACCTAATGCAATTCTGACAAAATCTAAAGGGTAAGACGTGTGTGCGTTTGCCCATTTGTTCAAATGTTTAATAGTAGTAGCCATAGATAATAGATTTAAAATTACAATCTAAGTTACTAAAAATTAATTGATTATGAATTATTTTTTTAAAATTTTTAATTTTTGTGAATTGTTTTAAAAGAAAAAATCACATACTCTCAATGAAAGAATGTGATTTATTTCTTTGTTCCGAATGATAATACTATGTTTTATTTTTTTTCTACTTTGATAAAAAACTGATTGGTTTTTACAGCAATGTTTTCCAATTCAATTTTCTTATCAATTTTAATTTCTTGTTTTGAAGTAGTTGGATTTAATCGAATTGTTTTTTCGTTAATTACAATGTCAACCGGCATTTTGAAATCTGCATTTACATTTTGCCATTCGTAACTTAATTTACTACCAGATTTTGATAAAACCAATTTCGGAATTTTTGTAGTGGTTAAATATTGATTAAAAACAGAAGTTAAATCAATACCGCTTTCTTTAGTAAAGTAATCGATTACCGTTTTTGTGTCAATGATTTGTTTTTTATAGGTTTCAGAATAATTGTATACTAATTTCCACCATTTTGTATCGTCATTTATAATGTGACGAATGGTATTTAGCATTAATGAGCCTTTATAATACATGTCACCACTTCCTTCTTTGTTTACTCCGAATTGTGCAATAACTGGTCGGTCGTTTCTAACATTATTAGCTTGACCGTTAATGTATTTCATAGCTTGATCGTAACCTTTTATACATTCAATGAAAACAGTTTCTGTGTAGGTTGTAAAACCTTCGTGAATCCACATATCGGCAATATCTTTACTTGTAATACTGTTTCCAAACCACTCGTGACCTGTTTCATGGATCGTAATATAATCGAAAAACATTCCAGCACCCGTTCCAGATAAATCCATTCCTAAGTATCCTTTTTTGTACTTATTTCCGTAAGCCACAGCACTTTGATGCTCCATACCTAAATAAGGAGTTTCAACTAATTTATAACCATCTTCATAAAAAGGGTATTTTCCAAATTTCGATTGAAAGCAATTCATCATCGGTTTTACATCATTATCAAAATGTTTGCGAGCTGTTTCTTCATTATAACGTAATACATAATAATCCAAATCTAAACCTTCATAATTGTCGTGAATGTGTACATAATCGGCAATATTTACGGTGATGTCATAATTATTAATTGGATTTTTGACTTCCCAATCCCAACGTGAATAACCATCTTTTAAATCGGTTGAACCTAAAAATCTTCCGTTAGAAACATTCATTAATCCGTTTGGTACAGCGACTTTTACACTTGCACCATTATCTGGTTCGTCCGTTTGAGAATCTTTACACGGATACCATAAACTCGCTCCAGTTCCTTGTACAGCCACACCAATCCAAGGTTTTCCTTTTTTATCATTGGTAAAAACGAAACCACCATCCCAAGGAGCATTTTTGGCTATAACTGGATTTCCACTATAGTTAAATGTAATAGTTTGAGTGGTTCCTTTTTTTAATTCTTCAGGAAAATCAATGAAAACAGCGTTGAATTCTCTTTTATAATTTAGCTTTTTAGAATTCCACATTATAGATTCAATTTTCATGTTTTCAAATAAATCCACCTGAATTTTTGAGGTGTTATCATCTACTTTAAAAATGATTTCATTGTTTCCAATAATTGATTTTTCGGTTGGATTAATTTTTATATCTAAGTTGTAGCGTAAAACATCATAACAGGTACGTTCTTCACGTAAACCGCCTTGTAAAGAATCTTTACGAGAAAAATTTTGCGCTTCCATTTGATTGAAACCTAAAAGAGCAAGAGAAAATAATAGTGCTTTCATAATAGTTGGAATAAAAAAATCTACTAATTAGTAGTAGATTTTTGTGTTTTGTTACGTTTATTGCTTTAAAAATCGTAAAACAATTTCGTTAAATAATTTTGAATTATTACTTGGTAAATAATGATTTGCATTTGGAACGATTGCTAATTGTGCTCCTGGAATAGCTTCAAACATTTTTATCGTATGTTCGTTTTTAATTTCATCATGATCACCTGCCATTATTAATGTTTTTGATTTGATAACCTTTAAATCTTCATATTTTAGATTTGGGTAATTTATATCTAAATTATATAAATCAATAGCTAAATCGTTTTTATGATTTACGTTATTTTTAATTAAATTATCACGAGTTTTTTTCATATCATCTAAGTCAACACATCCTTCAGGAAAAATATTACCTGCCATAGATACAATTTTATCAACTTTTTCTGGATGTTGAATTGCCATTAATAAGGCTAAAATTCCACCATCGCTCCATCCAACAATATGAGTTTTTGAGATGTTTAATTTATCTAAAAATTGTTTTAAATCTTCAATTTGTAAATCGAAAGTCAATTCAACATTTTTATCATATGTAGAAGCGCCTCTTCCTCTGCAATCCACTAAAATGACTTTGTAATACTTAGATAATTCTTCTATATTTCCAGCAAACCCGCCCATTGAATTACCATTTCCATGAATCATTAATAAAGGTTCACCTTCGCCATAAATTTCATAATATAAACTTACACCATTAACGTTCATATATTTTCCTTTTGATGAACTCCCAAGTATATCATCACCTTTTAATTCTAAAATCTCTGTGGAAGTATTAGTTTGATATGCAACAAAACAATTGTAGAACTTTTCAACATCTTTATTTATCTGTTTATCTATTTTGGAAGTTTGAATTAACCATTTCTTATCCCATAGATAACAAGCATAAGCAAAATATTGTGTAATATTTTTTTGTCCATATAAAG
>JAULXA010000082.1:0-4376 GCA_032118875.1 Flavobacterium sp. | reverse complement strand
TCTGCTTCATGGTGTCACCAATTTCTCTGTAAAAACGTTCCATTTCAATATTCAAACGTTCTCCGTAAGGCGGATTAAAAACAACATGTAACGGACCTTCCACATCTTTTTCAGACTGGAAAAAATCGGCTTGACCAATAGTAATATACTCGTCTAAATTCGCATTTTTAATATTGTCTTTCGCTTTTTCAACCGCACTTGGCGCTTTATCGAAACCTTTAATCGTATAATGAAATTCTCTAGTTTTCTTCAATAATGATTCTAAAACCTTGTCAAATAATTCTGAATCCCAATCTGGCCATCCTTCAGCCACAATAGTTCCACTTCCACACATTGGATCTAGAAAATGAGCATTTCCATCCCAACCAGATAAAATCAACATTCCTGCAGCTAAAACTTCATTAATTGGCGCAATATTCGTCGCAGTTTTATAACCACGTTGGTGTAAAGAAACACCTGAAGTATCTAAAGAAAGCGTACAAAAATCTCTATCAATATGAATGTGAATACGTAAATCTGGAAAATCTTTATCAATACTTGGACGTTCGCCAGTATTCGCTTTAAACTGATCTACAATCGCATCTTTTACTTTTTGCGCCACAAATTGACTGTGTGTAAACTGCTCTGAATACAAAGTCGTTTCCACAACAAAAGTCTGTTGCACTTTTAAATAATCTGACCAATCAATTTTTTGAATCCCATCATATAAAGTTTGCTCATTATAAGCTTTAAACGTATGAATGGGTTTTAGAATTTTTAAAGCCGTACGTAAAGCCAAATTCGCCTTGTACATAAAACCTTTATCACCTTGAAAACTAACACTTCTAGTTCCTTTTACCACATTTTGTGCTCCTAATTGGAACAATTCTTTTTCCAGAATTTCTTCAAAACCAAAAAAAGTTTTGGCAACCATTTTAAAATTTTCCATAGACCTCTTTCCCTCAGAGAGAATTTAATTAATAATTATTTGCAAAAATACATTAAATTTGTTGATTCATAATTTCCAAACAGATAAATGTCAGATTCTACAGCAAAAAATTCAGAAAATTGGTTCAGTACTTGGTTCGATACGCCATATTATCACATTTTGTATAAAAACAGAAATGATGAAGAAGCGCAAGCTTTTATGGATAACATCACGCATTATCTAAATATGCCTGAAAACGGAACTATTTTAGATTTAGCTTGTGGAAAAGGAAGACATTCTATCTACTTAAATAAATTGGGATATCAGGTAACTGGAGTCGATTTATCAGAAAACAGTATTGCGTTTGCCCAAGAATCTTCAAACGAAACTTTACAGTTCAAAACACACGATATGCGTGAACCAATGAACGAAACTTATGACGCCGTTTTTAATTTATTTACGAGTTTTGGTTATTTTGATACGCATGAAGACAATATCAAAACCTTAAAAGCGATTAAAGAAAGTATAAACGAATACGGTTTTGGTGTGATTGATTTTTTCAATGCCGATTTTATTATTGAGAATTTAGTAGCTGAAGAAACTAAAGAAATTGATGGCATTACCTTCAACATCAAACGTTATATAGAAAATAAGAAAATCATTAAAGAAATCCGTTTTGAAGACAAAGGCGAGTCTTTTTTCTTTACCGAAAAGGTTTCCGCTTTCACCTTAGCCGATTTTGAAGCTATGATGGAAGAAGCAGGGATTTATTTATTAGAAATTTTCGGCGATTATAAACTGAGAAAATTCTACAAATCACAATCAGAACGTTTAATTTTGTTATTTAAATAATGAACTACAGTATTTATATTTTCCCTTTATTATCAGTCATTTTAGGATATATTTTCGCCATATTTTTTTCACCAAAAAGCAAGAAGAACTTAAAATTATTACTTGCATTTAGTGGTGCGTTTTTATTATCATTAACGGTAATGCATTTGCTTCCAGAAGTCTATCATAATGAAGAAATTGTTACAGAACCAGGTCACGAAGGGCATTTTCATTCCAAAATTGGAATATTTATTATGATTGGAATTTTGTTTCAAATCATATTAGAATATTTTTCAAAAGGAGCAGAACATGGTCACGTTCACGGACATAATAAGATTTCTCATATTCCATGGTTGTTGTTTTTTAGTTTGTGTTTACACGCACTTTTAGAAGGTTTACCAATTAGTAAAAATCCATCTTTAGCTTACGGAATTGCGATTCACCATTTTCCTATTGCTATAATTTTAACTACATTTTTCAAAAACGCACAATTAAACTCCAAAGCGATTTTGTTTTTCATGATTGCTTTTGCGTTTATGACGCCAATTGGAACTTTCTTAGCGGATAATTTGAGCTTTATTACGAATTATTATTCGCAATTATCTGGAATTGTAATTGGGATTTTATTTCATATTTCGTCTACCATCATTTTTGAAAGTAGCGAAGGTCATAAATTCAATTTGGCCAAATTAGTGGTTATTGGTTTAGGAATTGTGTTGGCGAGTTTTATGTAAAATCGCCAAGAAGAGCGCTAAGTAGCTAAGTTTTTTTTAAAGGCTTGTTTTATTAAATAATTTCTTCATCAATTCAATATCAAAAGCATCATTGTTTATGGAATAGAAATATTTTGTTTGCCAACTTTGCGTTTTTTCGGCTTGTTTACTTGTTGGAACATCCCAAGGCGGATAGACTCTAATGCCTCTTTTTCCAGAAGTATCGGTATTACTAATTATTCCTTTTTCTAATAATATACTTTTCGGAAACACAAATTGACCCAAATTTTCACCGCTTTTTGAAGTAATTATAATAAAATCGAAATCATCTGAAACATCAAATGGCGCTGTTATTCCTTTACTATTTCTTTTCCAAATTGTCACAAACTGACCAATTTTAGTTGGCGTGATTTTTGAAAATCGGTGGATGATTTCAAACGAATTTAATTTAAAAGAGCAAGCTTGATATTCGACACTTTCTGATTCAATTATAAGATTTGAAAATTCGAAATTACATGTGTCGTAAACCAATTCTTTAATAGAAGGAAGTTCTGAAGCTGACAAATTGTTATTTTCCATTATTTATTTTTTTCTTCAATCCAACGACTCATAAATTCGGTACTTCGCATCGTATGAAATTGGAGCATTTGCCCAATAAAATTAGCATTTCTATGCGATTCTAAATTAGTAGGAAGTTCCTTTAAAACATCCAAAAATTTAGACTTATAAATTGAAAACAAAAACTTGTGTTCTATGATTTTGTATCCATTCTCCAAAGCTTGTTCCCAAACATCTTGATTAGAATACAAATCAACAGCTTTACTAATAAAATCTGAATAACCATCAGTAACAAAACCATTCCAAGGTAAATTATCTTGCATAGCTTCTGCTCCAATTGAAGTCGTTACAGATGGCGTTCCATATTCCATACTTTCCAACAATTTTCCTTTAATTCCCGCTCCAAAACGTATTGGCGCAAGTAAAACTCTTGCCGAACGAATCACTTCTTCAGCATTTTCAGCTCTACCATGAATGAAAAATCGCTCTTTTGGATTATGTAATTGATGTACTTTCTGTGTGGGATAGGCTCCGTAAATATTTAATTTAGTATTTGGAAGTAACTCTTTTAATTTTGGCCAAATTTCATTTTTTAAGATTAATACCGAATCCCAGTTGGGTTCGTGATAAAAGTTTCCTAAAAAAACGAAATCATTTTTTGAATGAAAATCTGGTTTTTCTGGAGTAAAATTTTCAATCCAAATAGGTAAATAGAATAAAATAGCTTTTGGAACTTGGAAAAACGTTTGCAATAAATTCATCTCATGATCTGAAACCATAAGCGATAAATCGCATCTAAAAATAGCTGCAATTTCACGTTTCGCTACATCAGAATTGTAATTTAAAATCTCGCTATTTTTCTTTACTGCTTCGTGTCTGGCGTGACGTAAACAATGTAAATCTTCTGTGTCTAAGATTTTAATCGTCTTTGGCAACACATTTGAAACGCGCCAACCAAATTGTTCTTCCACCATAAATCGGTCAAACAAAACGGTATCTGGATTAATTTTAAGTAACAACTCATCGAAACCTGAATCATTAATCTGAACGGAATGTTGCGTGATTCCTAAACTTGATAAATCGAAAGAGAATTCACTTTTAGAAGCAATTGAAGCATATTCCACTTCATATTTTTCCAATTGAAAAAACCGAATTAACTGCAACATTCTGCTACCCGCTGCCGAAGAATTGGGTTCTACCCAAACTGAACTAATGATTAAGATTTTCATAGCCCAAATATACGAAGATTTCTTTTTAGAGCGTTCCCTTACAGGTCGTGTGTTACGCTATATCTTTTATTTTGTTGCATGAGTCTGTTGTTGAACTAGATAACTCACAGAAGCAACAAAAAAAAGGATGCCACTCCA
>JAULXA010000081.1:0-6855 GCA_032118875.1 Flavobacterium sp. | reverse complement strand
TATTGAAAAACATGTGTAAATTTTTAAAAATGAGAATCAAGTTAAATTTTGTTTTATGTGGAATTAAATTATGAAAAATTATAAATACATTTTCTTTTTTTTATTGATTTTCAATAAGCATTTTTCTCAAACTACTCCAAATAGTAAACAGGAAGCTGTAAAATTATATGAAATAGCAAGAGAAGATTTTTATAATTTGAAGAATAAAGAATCGGTTAAGAATGCAGAGAAAATTTTAATTTATTCTTTAAATAAACAAGAATTTACACTTGCCGCAAAAACCTATAACTTATTAGGATTAAATTTCGAACAATTTACAGATTATAATAAGGCAATTTTATATTATAAAAAGGGAATTGAATGTGCTAAAAAAGCTAATAATAACAGCGTTTTAGGTTGGCTGTACAATAATATTGGTGGTGTATATTCTTATAATGGTATCGATTTAAATAAGGGGACTTATTATTTTAAAGAAGCTTTTAAACATACAAAAAATTTAAAAGGTAATGGCGATTTCTTAGTTGCAGGTTTAAATATTGCAGCCAATTTAATCGAATTAAAAAAGTACGAAGAAGGTAAAAAATACCTAGATGAAGTAAAAACCCGAGTGGATAACAGTAATGAATATGACATTGCGGTTTCTCTATATACTTCTTACGCGACTTATTATGATGAATATGAAAATGATTTTTCAAAAGCTGAAGCCGCATTTTTAAACGCAATTAATGCTGGGAAAAAAGACAATGAACCAGCTTTGAAAATGAATTTATTAGATGTATATAAAGCATTTTCTGACTTTTATGAAAAGCATAATAAATTAGACAAATCGGTAGCTTATTTAAAATCCTATATTGATTTAAATACTGAAATATATAACGAGAAACAAAATGATATTTTAAGTGGTAAGGACAATACATTTCGTATAGATGAAATAAATTCCAGAATTGAAAAAGTCGAGCAAGAAAATAAAGACTATATCAAAAAATTGAATTTTAATAAATACTTCATTATTTTTCTTACCATTCTGGTTTTTACTTTTTTAACGTTAATGTACTTTCTATATAAAAATTTCACTAAAAACAGAAAAATTAATAAAAAGCTAAAAAGAGCAAATATAGAATTACACAAAGCGAAGCAAAAAACCGAAGAAATTGCCAAACTTAAAACGCAGTTTATGTCAACCGTAAGTCACGAATTACGTACACCGCTTTATGGAGTAATTGGAATGACTGAAATTATTGAAAATGAACATGCAGAGCTAAAAGATAGTAAGTATATCAATTCATTGAAATTTTCCGCAAAATATTTATTGTCGTTAATTAATGATGTTTTAAGTCTTTCTAAAATTGAATCCGAGAATATTGAACTTATTTATGAAAGTATTAATTTAAAAAGCGAAATTGAAACAATTATCGGTTCAATGGAAGTGATTGCGAAACAATATCATAATAAAATCAGTGTAGAATTTGATTCCAATATACCTCAATTTATAAAAACAGATAAAACGAGATTGTCTCAAATTATTATCAATTTATTGAGTAATGCTTTAAAATTCACTAAGGAAGGAACAGTTAATATTCATATTTACTCACAGAATAATAGTGTTTTGAATTTTGAAATTACAGATACAGGAATAGGGATTCCTCAAAAATATATTGATAAAATTTTCGATAAATTTGTTCAAGTGGAAAGAAATTCCGACGAACAGTTTCAAGGAACAGGATTAGGTTTAGCCATCGTAAAACGTTTTGTAGATGCATTCGACGGACAAATTCATATTGATAGTGAATTGAATAAAGGAACAACTATTCGATTTTCTATTCCATTAATTTTAGGAAAAGAAGTAGAAAGAAGTACTTCAAATAAAAACGGCATGACTATTGATAATTTGAGTATTTTAGTAGTGGAAGACAATAAAGTAAATCAAATTGTTACTCAAAAAATACTTGAAAAAAACAACTTGAAATGCACGATTGCTAATGATGGTTACCACGCCTTAGAGATTTTAAAATCAGCAAAATTTGATATTATTTTGATGGATATACACATGCCAGGAATTAACGGTTTTGAAACCACTGAAAAAATTCATGAATTAGGAATTACCACTCCAATTATAGCCTTAACAGCTTCGGATAAATACGAATTGGAAGGAGATATTTCCAATTATAAAATGAATGATATTTTAGTAAAACCTTTCGAATTTCATGATTTACAAAATTTAATAATCAAACACATAAATTAATAGAATATATATGAGTTCATTAAAATATTTCCTAATATTATTAATTAGTTTTCAATTAGGAATTGCTCAAAATAAAAAGTATACCTCTAAACAAGTAGATAGTTTGTTTGAGTTAGGTAATAATTATTATAAAAAATCTGATTATTATAATTCATTAAAAGAATTAAGATTTGCCTTAATTGAAGCAGAGAAATTAAAAAATGACACATTAGTTTCAAATATTTCTAATAGAATAGGAAGAAACTTTGCACAAATTAAAAATTTAGAATTTGCTAATTATTTCTTTAGTAAATCTTTAGTTTTAGCAAAAAAAACGAACAACTTAAAAGATCAAATTCTTGTATTAAATAATTTAGGTAACCTTTTTACGGCGTTTAGCGAAAAAAAATCAAATCAAAAACAGGCTATATCTTATTATAAACAAGCGTTGCAACTTGCAAAAAAAAATAGTCTTAATGAAGATATTTGCTTAATTTCAATGAATTTAGCATGGTCGTATTTAAAATTTAAAGAATATGATAATGCTAAACCTTATTTAGACGATTTTATAAAGTTACATCCAAAATATGGTAATAAACTTTTTAATAACATCGTTTATATGTTGCAAGCTACCTATTATGAAGGAATTGGCCAATATCAATTAGCTGAAAAAACGTATCAAGATGGGTTAGCAACATTTAGTGAAAAATTAATATTTAAAGAAAAAAAAAGTGAATACTTATATAGATATTCAAGATTATTATCAAAAATAAATAATCCACAAAAAGCCGCATTATACTTAAAACAAGCCGATAGTATTAATGATATATTTTATAACAAAGAAATTTTAAAAAAAGCTAAAGAAACTTCTTCAGCTTTAATTATAGATGCTTTCAAACTCGATAAAATTAAAGCTGATTTTGAATTAAAAAGTAAAGAACAAAATTTAAAACTTAACAAAAATATATTTTACATAACTTTAATTTTTCTTGCAATAATTAGTTGTTTTTCTATTTATATTTTAAAGTTATATAAAAATAAGAATAAAATTAATGAACAACTTATAAATTTAAATATCGAATTAGAAAAGGCTAAACTTGTAGCAGAAGAGTCATATGAAATGAAATCTAAATTTGTTTCTACAATAACCCATGAGCTTCGTACGCCGCTTTTTGGAGTTATTAGCTTAACAGAAATTTTAGAAAAATCAGTAATTGAAGAAGAAAGTAGAAGTCATTTAAAATCATTAAAATATTCAGCTAAATATTTATTAAGTTTAGTAAACGATGTTTTGCAAATTTCAAAACTTGAAAATAAAAATTCTAAATTAGAAAAAAGTATAATCGAATTTAAAAGCGTAATCAATTCAGTTAAATTAAATTTAGAACAAATTGCAATTCAAAATAATAATAAATTTGTAATAGATATAGATAAGAATGTGAATGAATATTTTTGCTCAGATGAAGTTAAATTGACTCAGTTATGCCTAAATTTAGCTTCAAATGCATTAAAATTTACAAAAAATGGAGATGTAACTATTAAAATTGATAAAATAAATGAAATCGATAATTTACAAGTTATTAAATTTAGTTTTATAGATACAGGGTTTGGAATTTCAGAAGAAAATCAGAAAAGGATTTTTGATAAATTTTATCAAATAACTCCTAAAGATAATTTTTTTCAAGGAAGTGGCTTAGGATTAACAATTGTAAATGATATTTTATTACTTTTTAATTCTAAAATTGAATTAAAATCAGAAATAGGTAAAGGTTCTGAATTTAGTTTTATTCTAAAATTAGAAAAAGCTTCTAACAGTGATCAGTTTGAAACTGAAGTTATTAATCATGAGTTTAATAATTTAAAAGTATTAATTGTTGATGACAACAAAATAAATCAAATAGTAACTTCCAAAACTATTAAAAATTTAAACTGTATTCCAACTATTGCAGATAATGGATTTGAAGCTATTGAAACGATACGATTAATGGAATTTGATATCGTTTTAATGGATATTAATATGCCGGAAATTGATGGGTTTGACACCACAATAGAAATTAGAAAATTTAATAAAAACATTCCAATTATTGCTTTTACTGCTTTTGATAAATCAGAAATTCAAGAAAAAGTACAAATATCTGGAATTTCTGATGTTTTAAACAAGCCCTTTACAAGTTCTGAATTAATACATATAATTACAAAATTTACTTCTTCTAGTAGCGTATAATTATAAATTACTTTTCTATAATATTAAAAAAAAAATCCATTTTAAAAAAAATGGATTTTTTGTATTTAATCGTTTTTGTTATTTTTTGTTTTCGATCCAATTTCTAGCATTTACAAATGCTTCTAACCAAGGAGTCACTTCGTCTTTCTGACCTCTTTCTGGATAATTAGCCCAGTTCCAAGGGAAAGTGGAACGCTCAATATGTGGCATCGTAACTAAATGTCTTCCAGTTGCATCACACATCATCGCCGTGTTATAATCTGAACCATTTGGATTAGCAGGATAACCTTCGTAACCATATTTAGCAACAATGTTATAGTTTTCTTCTGATAATGGTAAATTGAATTTTCCTTCACCATGCGAAATCCAAACTCCTAAAGTTGTTCCTTCTAAACTAGATAACATCACAGAATTATTCTTCTGAACTTTTACAGAAGTAAAGCCACTTTCGTGTTTGTTTGAATCGTTATGTTTCATTTTTCCATGCACTTCATGTTCTGGAGTAATCAATTCTAATTCCATCATTAGCTGACAACCGTTACAAATTCCAACAGAAAGTGTGTCTTCTCTTTTAAAGAAGTTTTTCAAGGCTGTATTCGCTTTTTCATTGTATAAAAAGGCTCCAGCCCAACCTTTTGCTGAACCTAAAACATCAGAATTCGAAAATCCACCTACAGCTCCAATAAATTGAATGTCTTCTAAAGTTTCACGACCAGAAATTAAATCCGTCATGTGAACGTCTTTCACATCAAAACCTGCTAAATACATCGCATTTGCCATTTCACGCTCAGAATTACTTCCTTTTTCACGAATGATTGCCGCTTTTGGTCGGTTTGTTGTAGAAGTCGGTGCTAATTTTCCATCAAAATGATTTGGAAAAGTAAACTGTAAAGGTTGATTTGCGAAATTTTCAAAACGCTCTAACGCTTTTCCGTTTTTAGCTTGTTTTTGATCTAATAAATACGACGTTTCAAACCAAGCTTTTCTATATTTTGAAACACTTAAATTGAAAGTATCATCAAAGTTTGTAATTGAAACTGAATCTGAATTTGTTACTGTTCCAATGTTGAAAATTTCTACTCCATTTGCTTTAAAAGTTGCTTCTACTTCAGCATCAGCTTGAAAAACTACGGCTATATTTTCAGAGAATAATAATTTAGTAGAATCCTTTTCATTGATAGAAGTTAAGTCGAAATTCGCACCTAAATTCACATCTGCAAAACACATTTCTAATAAAGTTGTGATTAAACCACCACTTCCAATATCATGTCCAGCTTTGATTTTTCTTTCTTTGATTAAAACTTGTAACGTATTAAATGCTTTTTTGAAGAAAGCAGCATTTTTTATAGTTGGCGTTTCATTTCCAACTTTATTTTGTGTTTGATTAAATGACGAACCACCTAATTTAAACGAATCTTGAGATAAGTTTAAATAGTAAATGTTTCCACCATTTCGTTGTAAAACAGGTTCTACCACTTTCGTAATATTGGAACAATTTCCAGCAGCTGAAATAATAACCGTTCCTGGCGCAATTACTTCATCATTCGGATATTTTTGCTTCATGGAAAGAGAATCTTTTCCTGTTGGAATGTTGATTCCTAATTCGATAGCAAAATCTGAACAAGCTTGAACTGCTTCATATAAACGAGCATCTTCACCTTCATTTTTACAAGCCCACATCCAGTTTGCTGATAACGAAACTGAATCTAAATTATCTTTTAAAGGCGCCCAAACTAAGTTAGAAAGCGATTCTGCAATAGCATTTCTTGTACCAGCAACTGGATCAATTAAAGACGAAATAGGAGCGTGGCCAATTGAAGTCGCAATTCCTTCTTTTCCTTTGAAGTCTAAAGCCATTACACCAACATTGTTTAAAGGCAATTGTAACGGTCCAGCACATTGTTGTTTCGCAACTTTTCCACCTACACAACGGTCAACTTTGTTGGTTAACCAATCTTTACAAGCCACAGCTTCAAGTTGTAAAATTTGCTCTAAATACGTTGGAATTTCTTTTGCATTATATTCTGAATTGCTGTAATTTCTAGCAATTGTTGTATCTGTCATGATTGTTTTTGGTGAACTTCCGAAAAAGTCTTCCAAAGCGTAATCCATAGGTTTTAAACCAGTAGTTTTAGATTCAAAAGTAAATCTGTGATCGTTTGTTACCACACCAACTTCATACATTGGAGAACGTTCTCTATCCGCAATTCGTTGTAAGATGTCCATATCTTTCTCACCAATTACTAATCCCATTCTTTCTTGAGATTCGTTTCCGATGATTTCTTTGGCAGAAAGTGTTGGATCTCCAACTGGTAATTTATCTAAATCGATTAATCCACCGGTTTCTTCTACTAATTCTGATAAACAATTTAAGTGTCCACCCGCACCATGATCGTGAATCGAAACAATT
>JAULXA010000080.1:0-11163 GCA_032118875.1 Flavobacterium sp. | reverse complement strand
GGTAAATTATCCTTCTTTCACAAATCAGGACAATATGTTCTTGCCAACTGGCGTTTCTATTTTAGCCAATCAGAAAGATCAAGTGAAAATTGATGTAGAATATAAAAAAATTACGTTTAATGAGTCATTATCGTATCCTTATTCTATTCCAGATGGTTATTCTCAAATAAAAATAGATTAATTTCGCAAAAAAAAAATTCTAGCATGAACAAATTTCTTTTAACCCTATTTGTTGTCTTTTTTACCTTGTCCGTTTCTGCGCAAATTGACGAGAAAGAAAAGTTAGAACAAAGAAAAGAACAATTACAAAGAGAATTGTCTGAAGCCAAAACCAAACTTCAGAACGAAAAGAAAAAAGAGAAATCAGTTTTAAAAGAAATTGCTGGACAAGAAGCGCAAATTAAAATTTCTGAAAAAATCATTTCTACTATCGCCAAACAAGCTCGAATTTTAGATGACAATATTTATTTAACGCAATTAGAAATTAATAAGTTAAATAGAGATTTGAAAATCATGAAAGAAGATTACGCAAAAATGATTGTGAAATCTTATAAAAGTCGTTCGGAACAAAGCCGAATTATGTTCGTATTGTCTTCCAATAGTTTTTTGCAAGCCTACAAGCGTATGCAATATATGAAGCAATACGCAGGTTACAGAAAACGTCAAGCAGAAGAAATTAAAATAAAACAAAACAGATTAGGTGTTGCGGTTGGCGAATTGCAAACCAATAAAAAAGAAAAAGAAGTGGTTATTGTTGAAAAAACAAAAATCAAAGCCGAACACGAAAAGCTAAAACAAGAGAAAGAACAAACCGCAAAACTGATCCAAAAAGACAAGAAAAAAATTGCTGCTGAAATTGCTGCAAAACAAAAAGAATCTAAAGCTATCGATAAGAAAATCAAGAAAATGATTAACGATGCGATTGCCGCAGAAAACAGAAAACGAAAATTAGAACAACAAGCAGCTGCAAAAAAATCCGGAATTACAACGCCTGTTAAAACAACGCCAGTTTCATCCACAAAAATTGAATTAACACCAGAAGGTAAATTATCATCAGATAGCTTTAAAGCCAATAAAGGACGACTGCCTTGGCCTGTTGCTAAAGGATTTATTTCAACTGGTTTCGGTGATGTGCCACATCCTGATTATAAAAATATTGTCATTCATAATAGTGGAATAGACATCACAACTGATTCAGGTTCTTCTGCAATGTCCGTTTTTAGTGGTGAGGTTTCTGGTGTTCAAGTGTCACAAACTACAAATACGTATACGGTGTTGGTGCGTCACGGAGATTTCTTCACCGCATACAGTAACTTAAGTAGCGTTTCGGTTTCCGTTGGAAATAAAGTAACTGCAAAACAAGTTTTAGGTAAAATTAAAACCAACGCGAAAGGAAATTCGGTATTAAAATTTGTAATCAATCAAAATACAACCGTTCTAAATCCAAAAAGTTGGATTACGCCTAGATAATTTTTAGAAGCAGCACATTAGTTTTCAAAAGACTAAATGTCCCGCTATCCGCTATATTTTTTTAAATTGTTCCTTTATAAGTAAGGAACAATTTAAAAAAGATGCCGCTCCTATCGGGGCTAGATTACAACTATCATTTTCAGAAGACTTTTTACAAAATTCGTTCAATCGGCAGTTTACCATATGCTCTTATTTTAAGCGAAGCGTCTCAATACAATCCAAAAATCTATGTGCCTATGTGTTTAAAATAAACTTTTATACTACCTTTGCACCATGCCAAAAATAGGAAACATCATTTTGCCCGATTATCCCTTACTTCTTGCTCCAATGGAAGATGTAAGCGATCCGCCATTTCGCCGTTTGTGTAAAATGCACGGAGCCGATTTGATGTATTCTGAATTTATTTCTTCGGAAGGCTTAATTCGTGATGCCATGAAAAGCAAAATGAAATTAGATATTTTCGACTACGAACGTCCAGTTGGTATTCAAATTTTTGGTGGTGATGAAGAAGCTATGGAAATGTCTGCTAAAATTGTAGACACCGTTCAACCTGATTTAGTAGATATTAATTTTGGTTGTCCCGTAAAGAAAGTCGTTTGTAAAGGCGCTGGTGCTGGAGTTTTAAAAGATATCGATTTAATGGTCCGTTTAACCAAAGCGGTTATTAAAGGAACAAGTCTTCCAGTAACGGTAAAAACCCGTTTAGGTTGGGACGAAAGTTCAATCAATATTGATGAAGTTGCCGAACGTTTACAAGATATTGGTGTGCAAGCCTTAACCGTTCACGCTAGAACGCGTGCCCAAATGTATAAAGGGCATTCCGATTGGACACACATTGAACGCATCAAAAACAATCCTAGAATTACCATGCCAATCTTCGGAAATGGCGATATCGATTCTCCAGAAAAAGCTTTGGAATATAAAAATAAATTCGGTTTAGACGGAATGATGATTGGTCGTGCTGCCATCGGTTATCCATGGATTTTCAACGAAATCAAACATTTTT
The DNA here is from genome assembly GCA_032118875.1 of Flavobacterium sp. GTDB lineage: Bacteria > Bacteroidota > Bacteroidia > Flavobacteriales > Flavobacteriaceae > Flavobacterium. Next base: position 8,687 of record JAULXA010000080.1, on the reverse strand, counting down.
TCAAAACGGGCGAAAAATTAGCACCACCAACCGTTGCAGATAGAGTAGAAGCAGCACAAAACCACTTAATTTGGTCTATGGAATGGAAAGGCGAACGTGTTGGAATTGTAGAAATGCGTCGTCATTACACCAATTACTTCAAAGGTATCCAAGACTTCAAACAATACAAACAACGCTTAGTCACCACTGACGGACACAACGAATTATTTGACGTTTTCAATCAAATAAAAGAAGTGTATGCGAATTATGATAATGCGTTAACTGGGCAGTAAGTCAATTTTCTAATTGTTCTTACCACGTTTAGTTTGTCACTCTGAAAGGGTCTCACGTAAAAATTTACACAATAATTAATTTGTGTAAATTGAGATAATCTGTATTCAAATCTTCGCGTTTCTCTGTGAAACTTTGCGAATCTCTTCGAAATAATCTAACTTTCCGTTTTAAATCACTCGCAATGTCAGATCTATCAAAAATTAAAATTCTTCATATCGATTCCAATCATCCTTTACTTTGGGAGCAATTAGAAAAAGCAGGTTTCAGTAACGAAGCCGATTTCACTTCCTCAAAAGAAGAGGTAGAAAATAAAATCGAAAACTACAACGGAATTGTCATTAGAAGTCGATTTAAAATTGATAAAACGTTTCTCGATAAAGCCAAAAATTTACAATTTATTGCACGAGTTGGTGCAGGTTTGGAAAGCATCGATTGTGAGTATGCTGAAAGTAAAAACATCAATCTTATTGCAGCGCCAGAAGGGAATTGCAATGCGGTTGGTGAACACGCTTTAGGAATGCTTTTGTCGCTTTTTAATAAATTAAATACCGCCGATAAAGAAGTCAAATCCGGACAATGGAACCGAGAAAGTAATCGCGGAACTGAATTGGACGGAAAAACTATCGGAATTATCGGTTACGGAAATATGGGTAAATCTTTCGCCAAAAAATTACGTGGTTTTGATGTAGAAGTTTTATGCTACGATATTTTACCAAACGTAGGCGATGAAAATGCCAAACAAGTTTCCTTACAAGAAATACAACAAAAAGCAGACGTGTTGAGTTTGCACATTCCTTGGACACCAGAAACGGATAAAATGGTAAATGCAAACTTTATCAATCAATTTGAGAAACCGTTTTGGTTAATCAATACAGCAAGAGGAAAAAGTGTAGTGACTGCCGATTTAGTTGCAGCTTTGCAATCAGGTAAAGTTTTAGGAGCTGGTTTAGATGTGTTAGAATACGAGAAATTATCTTTCGAAACCTTATTTGAAGGCGAAAAACCAGAAGCGTTTGAATATTTACTAAATGCCAATAATGTTTTATTAACACCACATATTGCGGGTTGGACCATCGAAAGTAAAGAAAAACTAGCTCAAGTTATAGTGGATAAAATAATTAGTTTGTATGTGTAACAAATGTTAGTAATCAACTACTAACTTAATAACTAGAAACTAAAACTATAAAATTATGCACGAAGTTACCAAACAAGAAGAATGGAATACCCAAAAGCCAAATCTTCCTTTTTTTAAAGTAGATCCAATATTGGTTCTTATTTTCGGAATTTTAACCTGTGGATTGTATTTGATTTACTGGAACGTGAAAGCGGCAGAAGTTATTAATGCAGCCAACGAAAAAGAAGTAGTGTCGCCAACAATTGCATTAATTACAGGATGTTGTGGATTAAACTTGTTTTTTTACTGGTTAGTGGGTAGAGATGGTTTACCAAGAATTTACCAATTAACAGGTCAGCCACAAAAAGACGACTCCGTTTTATTATTAATTTTAGGATTTTTCTTTCCTATGATTGCAGCTATGATTGTGCAATCGGAATTAAATAAATTATACAATTAAGAAATTTATTCAATATAGAATTATAGGAATAATTAGTGTGTTACTCGTGCTAATTATTCCTTTTTTTATACTCCTAACCAACAATGGAACCTTAGAAAACGAACAATCTTTTTGTCCGTTTAAAATGCTAACTGGTTTTCCTTGTCCTGGCTGTGGTATCACAAAATCTTTGGTGTATTTATACGAAGGTAATTTACTTAAAAGCATTGCTTTTCATTTATTCGGACCAGTAGTTTTGGTCTTATCTTTTTACTTCTTAGTTAAACTGAGTTTAGAATTATATTACAAGAAACCCTTTTTCGCAAATACATTCAACAAAAAAAAGTGGACGTATGTTTTTGTCGCACTTTTAATTGTGTATCATTTAGTTAGAATTGTACTTTTTATAAAAAATAACTCGTGGGATTCCATTTTGAAAGAATCTATTTGGAGGTAACTACCCTTTGTGCTTTCTTTCTAATTCTGCTTGAAATTCTTCCATAACTGGTTTTACCGTACTTTCAGGAATATCCGAAATTTTAATATACATCAATCCGTCAATGGCATTGTTGAACATTGGATCCACATTAAAGGCTACAACACGAGCGTTTTGTTTGATATATTTCTTAATTAAAACTGGTAATCGTAACGAGCCTGGTTCAATTTCATCAATAATTTTATCGAACTTATTTAAATCGGCTTCCGCTTCATTAAATACGAAATCTTTATCAGCATCTTTTAGTTTAACCTTGTATTCTTTTTTAGGTTTGATGTATTGCGCCACATACGGATCGTAATAATTAGATTTCATGAATTCAATCATTAACGATTTAGAAAATTCTGAAAACTGATTACTAATACTCACACCACCAATTAAAAATTTGTGTTCTGGATAGTGTAAAGTCGTATGCACAATTCCTTTCCAAAGTAAAAACAAAGGCATTGGTTTTTGTTGGTATTCCGAAATGATAAAAGCACGACCCATTTCAATAGATTGGCTCATCATGTCGTTTAATTCTGGTTCAAATTTAAAAAGTTCATTTAAATAGAAACCTTCTAAACCGTATTTAGGAAATATTTTTGAACCAAATCCCATTCTGTAAGCTCCTGCAATCATTTGAGCTTCATCATCCCATAAAAACATATGGTGATAATATTGGTCGTATTTGTCTAAGTCAATCGCTTCGTTAGTTCCTTCTCCAACTTCTCTAAAAGTAATTTCTCTTAAACGGCCAATTTCGTGTAAAATATTTGGAATTTTTTCAGCTGTAACTAAAAATACTCTGTAATTTTTACTTTGTAATAATTGATAACCGCCTTCTTTTAAGAAATTAATTTCTTCAATAATTTGTTCGTGATTGGCAGGTTTTACAATTTGTTTTGCTGCTTTTGGACTGCTTGTAAATTTCGGAAAAGTTAATCTAAAGTTTTCCTCTTCTTTTTCTTCAAAAGATTTAGAAAGCATATAGGTTTTCTTTCTTAAAAACTCTCCAAATTCAGGAATGCTTTCATGTTCGTTTAACTCATTTACAGAAATTGGTTTACCAATACGAACTTTAATCACTCGGTTTTTTTGAGTCAATAATTCACTTGGTAATTTTGCCGTTCGTAAGGTGTCGTTTAGTTTGGATAAACTGTAAAATAATTTACTGTTTTGTGCGTGAAAATAAATTGGAACAACAGGAACTTTGGCTTTTTTAATAATCTTTAAAGCCCCTTCTTCCCAAGGTTTGTCAACAATTAATTTTCCATCTTTATATGTGGAAACTTCTCCAGCAGGAAAAATCCCTAATGGTTTTCCATCACTTAAATGACGTAAGGTTTCTTTAATCCCAATAACGCTAGATTTGGCATCTTTATGATCTTCAAACGGATTTACCGGCATAATATACGGCTTCATCGGTTCAATTCGGTGTAATAAGAAATTGGCAATTATTTTGAAATTCGGCTCGCGTTCTAGCATTAATTTCAATAATAATATACCGTCAATTCCACCTAAAGGATGATTTGAAATAGTAATATAAGCACCGTCTTTTGGTAAACGCTTCAAATCTTCTTCAGGAATTTCAAATTTAATTTGAAACTCATCTAAAATCGCATTTAAAAATTCTAAATCGCTTAAATGTTTGTTTCGATTGTAGATTTTATTAAGTGTGGAAATTTTAAGCACTTTCATGAGTAACCACCCAGAAAATGTTCCAAAAACTCCGTATTTGTCTGTATTTATTGCTTTGGCTACTTCTTTTGCAGAAACTAATCCCATCTATTTTGTGTTTTGAGCAAGTAACAAAGATAACAATTCTAATGAATTTTGTGCCATCAAAAACGCACAATTGCTAACAATTTAAAAATAAGTAGACTTTGCTAAAAATTTTACAAAATACTTGTTCAATAAGCCATTTTATTGAAAACTTTTTCTATTTTTGAGAATTAGAAAAAACAAAAATGAAGATTATTTCCTATAATGTAAATGGTATTAGAGCCGCAATAACCAAAGGATTTATTGAATGGTTACAGAGTGCTAATCCAGATGTGATTTGTTTGCAAGAAATTAAAGCAACTGAGGATCAAATTCCTACAGAAGAAATTACAGCAGCGGGCTATCCGTATCAATATTATTTTTCAGCTCAAAAAAAAGGATATAGCGGTGTAGCTGTTTTATGCAAAACAAAACCTAATAATGTGGTTTTCGGAACTGGATTAGAATCTATGGATTTTGAAGGAAGAAATTTACGTGTAGATTATGATAATTTGTCTGTAATGAGTATGTATTTACCATCAGGTACAAATAATGACAGATTAGGATATAAGTTCAAATACATGGACGATATTCAAGAATATATAGTAAATTTAAGAAAAGAAATTCCACATTTAGTGATTTGTGGGGATTATAATATTTGTCACGAAGCGATTGATATTCATAATCCAAAAGGTAACCAAAAAACATCAGGATTTTTACCAGAAGAACGTTCTTGGTTAGATGGATTTATGAAAACCGGAATGGTTGATACATTTCGTCATTTAAATAAAGAGCCACATCATTATACGTGGTGGAGCTATAGAGCTAATGCCAGAAATAATAATAAAGGTTGGAGAATTGATTATTGTTTAGTTACGGAAGAGTTAATAGGAAATATTAAAAGAGCCTTAATTTTACCAGAAGCCAAACATTCAGATCATTGTCCGATTTTGGTAGAAATTGAATAATTATAAACCAACCTAATTGAAAAAATAAACGTCTAAAATATAAAACAACTGATATAATGATAAGAAGAGTAGCCCTAGCCGTATTGGTATTAACCGTGAGTACTTCATGTGTTTCTAAAAAAATCTATCAAGATTTAGAAAATAAGTTTGCCGAACTTAAAAAAGAACGTAATACGTTAGCAGATGAAAATGATGGTTTAAAAACAAGTAATTCTGCTTTACAAACGGATTTAGATAAATACAAAACCGAATCGGAAAGATTAAAAGCGGAACGTGATAAATTGGCTGCTGATTATGCCGCAACTAAAAAGAGTTTAGACAATTTAAAAGCATCGTATGCGGCGCTTGAAAAAGATAGTAATGAAGCTTTAGATGCGAATATTAGCAAAAACCGTCAATTGTTAGCAGAGTTAGAAGCGAAACAAAAAGCGATGGCAGCTGAACAAGACAAGTTAAACAAATTGAAAGCAGATTTATTAAAATCGTCAACACGTTTAGCAGAATTAGAAAAAATTATGGCTGACAAAGAAGCGGCTATGAAAAAATTAAAAGAAACCTTATCAAAATCGTTAAAAGCTTTCGAAGGAAAAGGTTTAACTGTAACTGAAAAAGATGGAAAGGTTTATGTTTCTATGGAAAACAAATTACTTTTCGAATCAGGAAGTTGGACTGTTGGAACTGAAGGTAAAAAAGCAGTGGATTTAGTGGGTAAAGTTTTAGGAGACAATCCTGATATTTCAGTACTAATTGAAGGGCATACAGATAACGATAAAATCATGGGCGCTATTGGCGGCGGCGTAGAAAATAACTGGGATTTATCTACAAAACGTGCAACAGCCATCGTGAATATTTTATCGGCTAACGCGAAAGTGAAAAAAGAAAATTTAACAGCTGCTGGTCGTGGAGAATTTGCACCATTACTATCAAATGATACAGCTGAAGGAAAAGCTAAAAACCGTAGAATTGAATTTATTTTAACACCAAAATTAGACGAATTGTCTAAGTTGTTAAACGAAATTTAATTTTCAAAATAATATAATTAAAACCTAACAATTTTCGAGTTGTTAGGTTTTTTTAAATCTAAAAATTATGAACCCACTTCACAACTTACTTCTGCAATTAGAAAGTCACATTCCTAATTTTGATAAAACCAATTCACGAGTTTCCAATAGTACCATTGGTTGGCAAATTGATCATTGTTTGTTGGTCATAAACGGAATCGTTGGCCAATTAGAAAATTCAAATCCAAGTGAATTTAAGTCAAAATGGAATTTTAATAAATTTATGGTTTTTACAACTGGAAAAATTCCTAGAGGCAAGGCCAGAGCGCCAAAAATTGTAACACCAGTTGATGTAGCCACAGCAGAAGAATTGAAAGCTAAAATAGAATTGGCTAAAACTAACATTTTAAAACTAAATTCTTTTCCAACAAATGCGCATTTCAAGCATCCTTTTTTTAATAATTTAAATACCAAACAAACGGAAAAATTCTTAGCCATTCATACCAAACATCACTTGAAAATTATTGAAGATATCTTGAAATAAATAAAATCTATACAACTTAAATTTTTCTTTTTACGAATCTTCGTAACTTCGCCATTCAAAAAAATAGTTCACCATAATGAAATTCACAACCCTTCCAAATACCAATTTAAAAGTTAGTAAAGCCTGTTTAGGAACCATGACATTCGGAAGTCAAAACTCCGAAGCGGAATCGCATTTTCAATTGGATTATGCTGTGGAACGTGGCATTAATTTTATTGATACGGCAGAAATGTATCCAATTGGTGGAAACGAACATATTTTTGGAAGCACAGAACGTTATATAGGGACTTGGTTAGCAAAAAACAAACATAAAAGAGACGATTTAGTCGTAGCTACGAAAATTGCTGGACCAAATAGAGGTATGACATACATTCGTCAACCGCTTGATTTTTCTAAGAAAAGTATCACAGAAGCTGTCGAATTAAGTTTAAAAAATTTACAAACAGATTATATCGATTTGTACCAAACGCATTGGCCGGAACGTGTGATGAATATGTTTCAAAAAAGAGGTTTGGAAAAAATTGACACGAATTGGCAAGAAAATATTTTTGAAGTCTTAACCATTTTTGACGGATTAATCAAAGAAGGGAAAATAAAACATATTGGGGTTTCAAACGAAAATCCGTGGGGTGTGATGAAGTTTTTGATGGAAAGTGAGAAACATAATTTACCTCGAATTGCAACCATTCAGAATCCATTTTCTTTATTAAATCGTTTGTATGAAGTCGGTTTGTCTGAAATTGGAATGCGTGAAAATGTAGGTTTGTTAGCCTATTCACCATTAGGTTTCGGATTTTTATCTGGGAAATATTTAAACGGAACTCCAGAAAATTCTCGAATGAAATTGTTTCCAAACTTTGTTCGCTATACGAATGAAAATTGCTTTAAAGCCACAAAATTATACCAAGATTTAGCCCATAGTTTAGGCTTAACGTTAACCGAATTAGCCATTGCTTTCGTCAATCATCAAGAGTTTGTAACGTCAACTATAATTGGTGCCACAACGATTGACCAATTGGAAGAAAATATCAACGGATTTGATGTCATGTTAACGGATGCTGTTTTAGAAGAAATCAATAAAATTCAGGAATTAATTCCGAATCCGGCACCTTAAATTTGTTGGTAGTTTAGAGTTTTTTAGTTTAGAGTTTTTTTCGGCGTTTGTCGAAGTGCTATTAAAAACTCAATTTAATATGTATCGCTTGAAGCGATTCGTTACCAATAACACTGGCTTTATGTCCGTGAATTCTTGTGTCAAATTCTATTTGTTCCGGTAAATTATCTTTCGCGATAAAACAATCTCCAGCATTAAAAATTTTAAAATCACCATTTTGTAATTCTATTTTTAGGCTGCCTTTTTGAATGATGATAAATGTTGCATCGCCAGCTAAATGAAAATCGGTTGCGTAACCCACTTCACTTTTTCGAATTCTGAAATTTTTTGAACCAATTTGTTCCGTTAAAAATAAACCGCCACGTTGTTGCACAGAAAAATCAGTTTCTTCAAAAATAGAAATTCCGTTTTTGTTTGTGGTTAGGGTTGGAATAATAAAAGGTTGGTTCATAAGTGGAATTTCTTTCAAAAGTAATAAAAAACCCAACAAATACTAAAACTTATTGGGTTAGTTGAAAAATAGGTTAAACTAAAAACGTAACTAAAGATTTCCTATCACTTTATCTTTTGGATATTTGATTTTGTAACTGATTCTGTATTTCTTGGTTTCATTAGGTTTTAGTTTGATTTCCCAAGTCATAACACCCGTTTCTTCATTGACTTTTGCGCCATCTTTATCTAAAAGTTCCACGGTCATTTCTTTATCTGTGCTTAATGGATATTGGTCTTTTAACAACATATTGATTTCTTCTTTTTTGTTGTTTCGAACAATAATATCATAGGTAAACGTTTGTTCTTTGTAAGAAGATAAAAATTTAGTTCCCGATTTATCCACTACTTTTTCACGTTTGATTGAGATTTTTTTATCTCTTCCCATGCTTAAATTTAAGGTGTCTTGCGTTTGGTTTGGATTAATTACCGTTTTACCCACATACATGCCTTCGAAAATAATATTCGCTTCTCCAGGTAATAAATTATATTTAGAATAATCGTTT
>JAULXA010000079.1:0-3911 GCA_032118875.1 Flavobacterium sp. | reverse complement strand
CTTAGAAAGCATTCCTGGAATTGGCGAAAAAACTATGATTACATTAATGAAACATTTCAAAAGTGTTAAAAGATTGCAAAATGCCGACGAAAAAGCAATTTCTGAAGTTGTAGGTGTTTCAAAAGCCAAAAAAATTTCCGACTTTTACAAGAATAAATCCCTATAAAAAGAAATGAAAAAACTGCTCTTGTTTGTAAGCCTACTAATTTTTACCCAAATCAGCTTAGGACAAGAAAATCAGCGACCAAAAGTAGGACTTGTGCTTAGTGGAGGTGGTGCAAAAGGATTGGCGCATATTGGTGTTCTTAAAGTAATTGATTCGCTTGGAATTAAGGTAGATTACATTGCAGGAACCAGTATGGGAGCCATCGTGGGCGGATTGTACGCGTCTGGATATAATGCAGAGCAATTAGATTCTATTTTTTCTAAAATTGACGTAGACGCCTTACTTCAAGATTACACACCCAGGGAATCAAAATCGTTTTACGAAAAACGAAATGATGAGATTTATGCTTTAACGCTACCGTTTAATAAATTCAAATTAGGTTTACCTTCTGGTTTATCTAAAGGCCTTTATAATTTCAATCTAATTTCTTCTTTAACACAACAAGTAAGTCATATAAGAGATTTTGACGAGTTACCCATTCCGTTTTTATGTATTGCAACTGATGCTGAAACTGGCGAAAAAATTGTTTTGGATTCTGGGGTTTTAGCTCAAAATATGATTGCCAGTGGTGCGTTGCCTACGTTGTACAGCCCAGTTGAAATGAACGGAAGATTATTGATTGATGGTGGAGTTATAGATAATTATCCTGTTGAAGAACTAAAAGCAAGAGGATTGGATATTATAATTGGTGTTGACGTTCAGGATGGTTTAAAGACTAGAGAAGAATTGAAAGAGGTAACATCGGTTTTAGCACAGATTAATAATTTTTCCATGATTGAAAAAATGGAGGGAAAACAAAAAGCAACTGATATTTACATCAAACCAGACATTAAAGGCTATACCGTTGTAGATTTTGAAAAAGGCAATGAAATTATTGCAAAAGGGAAAGAAAAAGCGTTAGAATTTATAAAGGAACTAGCGCCATATGGAAATTCAAATTCAAAAAATGATAAAAAAATAGTCTTTCAAGATTCTATTTATATCAAAGATATTGTGTTTAATAAACTGGATAATTATACTCGTGCATACATTGTAGGGAAATTAAAGTTCAAAAGAAATACCAAAATTTCTAATGCCCAATTGCAAAAGGGAATTTTAAATTTAAATGCTACACAAAATTTTAGCGCTATCAATTATTCATTTGAAAAAATGCAAGATGGCGACAAATTAATTTTGCAATTGAAGGAAAATGAAAACAATACGTTCTTGAAGTTTGGATTGCATTATGATGATTTATTTAAAAGTGGAATTTTATTGAATTACACCAAAAAAAGATTAATAGCAAAGAATGACGTTGCTTCTTTAGATGTTATATTAGGAGATAATATTCGATATAATTTTGATTATTATATTGATAATGGCTTTCATTGGAGTTTTGGGTTCAATTCAAAGTTAACGACATTTAATAGAAATATTACTAGTAATATTGCCGATGACGTTGTTTTTAACACAACAGCCAATGCAATTAATGTAGATTTTTTCGACTTGAGTAACCAAGCGTATTTGCAAACGATTTTTGCTCAAAAGTTTTCTTTAGGAGGTGGATTAGAATTTAAAGTTTTAAAATTGGAATCGGAAACACTAGAAAATACTGATCCTGTTTTTGACAGTAGTGATTATCTGTCGGTATTTGGTTTTGTAAAATATGACTCATTTGATAAAAAGTATTTTCCGAGAACTGGCTGGAATTTTAATTCTGAGATACGTTCTTATGTTTATTCATCTGATTATAAAAATAATTTTGAACGATTTTCAGTAGCAAAAGCTGATTTTGGTGTTGCACAAACCGTTTTTAAAAATATGACGCTTAAATTTCAAACCGAAGGTGGTTTTGCAGTAGGCGAAAGAAGTATTTCTTATTTTGATTTTATTTTAGGAGGTTACGGATTTCAACAAGTAAATAACATCAAGCCCTTTTTTGGTTATGATTTTTTAAGTATTGCTGGAGATAGTTATGTAAAACTTTTATTAACAGCAGATTATGAGATTTTTAAGAAGCATCATTTGAATTTTAGTGCTAATTTTGCTAATGTTGGAAATAAAATTTTTGACACCATAGAGACTTGGTTTGTACAGCCAAATTATTCGGGTTATTCCTTTGGTTATGGGATGGAAACTGTAATTGGACCGGTTGAAATTAAACACTCCTGGTCGCCAGAAACTAAAGATCATCACACTTGGTTTTCAGTAGGATTTTGGTTTTAAAATATTTTTTTCGATATTTGTAATGATGAAAAATTGGACAGACTTACTTTCGCATTTAAAGTTCCTCATCAAGAGAAATCCTGAGTGAGCATAACTTCTTTTCCATTTACAGCGGGATTTTGTAATCTTGCTAAAAGCTATTTTAGAACTTTTAATAAAAGAAAAAATGCCAATATATCACAAATTAGGAGAAATTCCTCGCAAACGTCATACACAATTCCGTAAACCAAACGGAGATTTGTATTATGAGCAATTGTTTGGAACAGTTGGTTTTGACGGAATGTCAACCAATTCATATCACGAACAAAGACCTACTCAGGTTAAAGAAATCAGAAGACAATATAGTGTTGCGCCAAAAATCGCAAAGTCAAATAACATTCAGTCTTATAAATTAAGAGGTTTTGATATTGCACCTCAAGACGATTTTCTAGAAAGTAGAAAAATTGTTTTAACGAATTCTGATTGTCACATCGTTTTAGCTGCACCTAGAAAGTCAACAACCGATTATTTTTATAAAAATACCGATTCAGATGAAGTGATTTTCATTCATAAAGGAACAGGAAAATTAAGAACCATGTTAGGAAATTTAGATTTCAAATATGGCGATTACTTAGTAGTTCCAAGAGGAATGATATACAAAATCGATTTCGATACCGAAGACAATCGCTTGTTTATCGTAGAATCACATTCGCCAGTTTATACACCAAAACAATATAGAAACTGGTTCGGGCAATTATTAGAACATTCGCCGTTTTGCGAAAGAGATATTCGTCGTCCAGAAGAATTAGAAACATACAACGAAAAAGGTGATTTCGTAATTAAAGTAAAGAAAAAAGACGAAATTTTCGAAATGGTGTATGCTTCACATCCATTTGATGTAATTGGATACGACGGTTTTAATTATCCGTATGCATTTTCAATTCATGACTTCGAACCAATTACAGGAAGAATTCATTTACCACCACCAGTTCATCAAACTTTTGAAACAAATGCATTTGTAATTTGTTCGTTTGTTCCAAGATTATACGATTATCACCCTTTATCAATTCCAGCACCTTACAATCATAGTAATATTGATGCCGATGAGGTTTTATACTATGTTGATGGTGATTTTATGAGCAGAAATGATGTAAAACCAGGGAATATTTCGTTACATCCTGCAGGAATCCCTCACGGACCACACCCAGGAGCAGCAGAAAGAAGTATTGGTAAAAAAGAAACATTAGAATTAGCCGTAATGGTGGATACTTTCAAGCCTTTAATGGTTACAGAAGACGCTATGGGTATTGCTGATGATACGTACTTTCAATCTTGGTTAGACTAATGAATTATAATAAATTATCAGCCGACCCAACAGCTTTAATACTTGGAATAATTGCTTTTGTAATTATGATCTTAGGATTTTGTTGTGGATTAGTAGTTTTTGTTTCGTTAATTTTAGGAGTTGTAGGATTAGTTCTTTCAATAAAAAGTCTTAAAGAGTATGAAGCAAATCCAACAGTATATTCACACCAAAGTAGACAAAATGTATATGTTGGAA
>JAULXA010000078.1:0-4756 GCA_032118875.1 Flavobacterium sp. | reverse complement strand
TTCAAAACCTGCTTTTTCTAAAGTTTTGATTCCACTTTTTGATATTCCGTCGTTTGCTAATACTTTCATGCTAATTGTATATTGTAAAATTGTATATTTTATTGAGTTAAGATTTTTGTACTAACTTCCAATTCTTTCATCACATTTACTAATGCTTCAACACTTTCTAATGGAAGTGCATTGTACATAGAAGCGCGATATCCACCAACAGAACGATGTCCGGTTAATCCAGAAATTCCTGCTGCTTTCCACATCGCATCAAATTTTTCAGTTAAGTTTTCATCTGTTAATACAAAAGTCGCGTTCATATTACTTCTGTCTTCTGTTGCAGCCGTTCCTTTAAATAACGGATTTCTGTCAATTTCAGTATATAATAATTGGGCTTTTTGCTCGTTGATTTTTTCAATTGCTGCAATTCCTCCTAATTTTTTCAACCATTGCAATGTCAATAATGAAGCGTAAATTGGAAATACTGGCGGTGTATTGTACATGCTTTCTGCTTTGATATGTTTTTCATAATCAAGCATACTTGGAATATAACGACCTGTTTTTCCTAAAATTTCTTCTTTAACAACGACTAAAGTTGCACCAGCTGGCCCCATGTTTTTCTGAGCTCCGGCATAAATTAAATCGAATTGAGAAAAATCTAACGTTCTTGAAAAGATATCCGAACTCATATCGCAAACTAAAGGCACATTCGTTTTTGGAAATGATTTCATTTGTGTTCCGAAAATGGTATTATTACTGGTACAATGAAAATAATTTGCATCAGTTGGAATTTCAATGTTTTTAGGTATGAAATTATAATTTGCTTCTTTTGAAGAACCCACAACAAGCGTTTCTCCAAAGTGTTTGGCTTCTTTAATGGCATTGTTTGCCCAAGTTCCTGTATCTAAATAAGCTGCTTTTCCGTCAGCTTTCATTAAATTATAAGGAACCATTAAGAATTCTAAACTCGCACCACCATGTAAAAATAGTGCTTGATATCCTTTGTTTTCTAAACCTAAAAGTTCTAATACCAAAGCTCGTGCTTCGTCCATTACGGCTACGAAATCTTTACTTCTGTGCGATATTTCTAATAAAGATAAATCGGAATTATTAAAATTTAGAATGGCTTGAGCCGATTTTTCGAAAACTTCTTGTGGTAAAATACAAGGTCCTGCGCTGTAGTTGTGTTTTTTCATTGTGTTTATTTGTTGTAGTTAGGCGCAAATTTCCAACATTTGAAAAAACCTCGAAAAAATTATTTAACAGTTTCAAAACGATTTATTAACGAAATCGTTTGCGTAACCTTTTATTTCTTCTTTTTTTCTTCTTTTCGGTTCGAATTTACTTTTGCTTCCAAATTGAAATTAGGTTCATGTTTGTGAACTTCCTTTTCTTTTTGTTGTTTGATTATTTCGCTAATTTTTGATGTTTTCATTTAAATAAAATATTAAAATTTCAACAAGCCCTGCTTAAACTCAAAGTTTTGTTTTTGAGAACCCAAATATAATGAATTATCAATAATTCTATTAGAAACGATGAAATTAATGATTTCTGAATTTTTTTTTTCACATTTTTAAATCTACAATTTCCTCAGTATATTCTTAAAATAGGTGAGGAGTAACTTCTTTCTTCGATCAATATTTTCAATGTTAAGTATGATAACTATTACTAGAAAAAGAGAATTTTGTTGAAAATTTATTTCACAAAACTCTCTTTTTTATTGAGATTTCGAAATTATAATGAAATTTTCATGAGGGTTTATTCTAAAATTAATATACAATCATTTTGTTCTACCATTAAATTATCCGTGATTAAAATTTTCTTAATACTACCTGAATGTGGTGCATATACAGTAGATTCCATTTTCATTGCTTCAATAATAAATAATGGGCAATTTTTGGTTATTTTATCCCCTTCTTTAACTAATGTTTTGACAATTTTTCCTTGTATTGGCGCTCCAATATCGCTTTTACTACTTGCTTTAACATTAGAAATTTTGTTTGATTTAATGGAATTGTCTTTTACTTTAATATTTCTTGTTTGTCCATTAATTTGGAAAAACACATCTCTTATTCCTTCTTCATTTGCTTCAGACATATGACGGAATTTTATCAGGATGTTTTTGCCCAAATCTAATGAAACCATAATTTCTTCATTTGGCTTCATTGGGTAGTAGAAACTAAGCGTGGGTAATTTTTCTACATATCCAAAGTGTTTTTTGAAGTGATAAAATTCTTCAAAAACCTTAGGGAACATGATGTAAGAAAGCAGGTCTTCCATCGATAATTTATCGTCAAATTTCTCTCTTAAAAGTTTTAGTTCTTTATCGAAATCAATTGGCGCTATATGGGCATTTGGTTTTTCATTATAAGGAACTTCGTTCTTTAAAATAAGTTTTTGTAAAACAGGAGGGAAGCCTCCTTGCGGCTGACCCAAATCGCCTCTGAATAATTGTTTTACAGATTCTGGAAAAGCTAATGTATCTCCTTTTTCTAAAACATCTTCAGCAGTTAAATTGTTTGAAGTCATAAATAATGCCATATCACCCACAACTTTAGATGAAGGTGTTACTTTTACAATATCACCAAAAAGTTTGTTTACTACTACATAATTGTTTTTAATTATTTCAAATTTATCTTCTAGACCCAAACTTCTTGCTTGTGGAAGTAAGTTCGAATATTGTCCACCAGGAATTTCATGGTCATATACTTCGGCAGTTCCGGCTTTTAATTCACTTTCAAAAGGGTAGTAGTACTCTCTTACAATTTCGAAGTAATTTGAATACTCGTTTAATTTATGTAAATCGATTTTATTTTCTCTTTTCGTATATTGTAAAGCTGCAACAAGCGAGTTGAAGTTTGGTTGAGATGTAAGTCCACTCATAGAAGCCAAAGCCACATCTACCACATCTACACCCGCTTCAATAGCTTTTAAATATGTTGCACATTGGATTGATGAAGTATCATGAGTGTGTAAATGAATTGGTATTGAGATATGTTTTTTCAATTCAGTAATAAGAACAGTCGCGGCATATGGTTTTAACAAACCAGCCATATCTTTAATAGCTAACATATGTGCACCAGCAGCCTCTAATTCTTTCGCTAGGTTAATGTAGTATTCTAAGTTATATTTAGAACTTTCTGGGTTTAATATATCTCCAGTATAACAAATACAAGCTTCGGCTATAGAATTTGTTTTTTCACGAACAACTTTTATACTGAATTTCATTCCTTCTATCCAGTTTAAAGAATCGAAAATTCGGAATACATCGATACCGTTTTCGGCACTTTTTATTATGAACTGTTCAATAACATTATCTGGATATGCGGCATACCCCACAGCATTACTACCTCTAAAAAGCATTTGTAATAAAACATTTGGAGCTGCTTTTCTGATAAGTCTTAAACGCTCCCACGGATCTTCATGAATAAAACGCATGGTAACATCAAAGGTAGCGCCACCCCAAACTTCTAATGAGAATAATTGAGGGAAATTCTTAGCGAAACCTTCTGTAATTTTTAAAATATCATGATTTCTTAATCGGGTTGCAAATAAGGATTGATGTGCATCTCTTAAGGTTGTATCGGTAAAATAAATAGGTTTCTCTTCTTTGATGTATTTAATAAAACCATCGCGACCTAATTCATTTAACAAATCCTTGGTTCCTTTTGGATACGGAGCGTCTTTTGGAAACGAAGGAACTATAGGTTTTCTAAATTTTTTGTTAGGATCGAAAGCTTTTACGTCTGGATGACCGTTTACTTTTAATTCGGCTAGATATTGCAGCATTTTTGTGCCACGGTCTTTGGAACCTTCATATTGCGGAATTAATAGTTCAGGGTTGTTCTGAATGAAATTAACAGTGGTTTCTCCGTTTCTAAAAGTTTCATTAGACATTACATTAATTAAAAACGGAATATTTGTCTTTACACCACGTATTCTGAATTCCTGTAAGGTCCTTTTTAAACGGTCGGCCGCACCTTTTAATGTTCTTCCGCTAGACGATACTTTTACTAGCATCGAATCGAAAAACGGAGAAATTGTTACTCCTGAATAACAACTTCCTTCGTCTAATCGGATTCCATATCCTCCAGCATTACGATAAGCAATGATGGTTCCGTAATCAGGTTTGAAGTCGTTTAATGGATCTTCAGTTGTAATACGACATTGAATAGCCCATCCGTTACATTTAATGTCTTCTTGTTTTTGGATAAAGATTTGACTGTGAGATAATGGATGTCCAGCTGCAATAATAATTTGTGAACGTACAATATCTATTCCAGTAATTTCTTCTGTAATGGTATGTTCTACCTGAATACGAGGGTTTACCTCAATAAAATATATGTTTTCTTGCTGATCTACCAAAAATTCAACTGTACCTGCATTGTTGTAGTTAACTTCTTTAGCAATGTTAACAGCATATTCGTATAATTTATTTTTTGTTTCCTGTTTAAGAATTGAAGGAGCTACTTCGATAACTTTTTGAAAACGACGCTGTACCGAACAGTCTCTTTCATATAAATGAACAATATTTCCATGGTTATCTCCTAATATCTGAACCTCGATGTGTTTTGGGTTAACGATAAAATTTTCTAGAAAAACGGTATCATCACCAAATGCATTCAAAGCTTCACTTTTAGCACTCATAAAAGCCATTTGCATTTCTTGTTCATTACGAACCACACGCATTCCGCGACCACCACCTCCTGCAGCAGCTTTTAGCATAATTGGAAAACCTATGTTTTTTGCTTCACCTATTGCATCTTCA
>JAULXA010000077.1:0-5310 GCA_032118875.1 Flavobacterium sp. | reverse complement strand
AACCCGAGGCATACCCAATAATTACGGTGGATTTGAACAATTTGCCGAATTTTTCGCCACTTATGCCGCACAAGCTGGACATGATGTATTTGTGTATTCTCCACATAATCACCCTTATAATGAAACTACATTTGAAAAGGTAAATTTAATTAAATGTCACGATCCTGAACATAAAGTAGGCACCGCAGGACAATTTATTTATGATTTAAACTGCATATTAGATTCTCGAAAAAGAAATTTTGATATTATTCTACAATTAGGTTATACGAGTAGCGCATTTTGGTACGATTTACATCCAAAAAACAGTATCGTAATTACAAACATGGATGGCTTAGAATGGAAACGAACCAAGTATAGCAAACCTGTACAAAAGGTTTTAAGAATTGCCGAAAAATTAGCGGCTAAAAAAAGTGATTATTTAATTTCAGATTCGTTAGGAATTCAAGAATATCTCTTAAAAACACACCATAAAGAAAGCGAATATATTGCTTATGGCGCACATAATTTTGATGCACCAAATGAAGAAATTTTAGATATTTACAACGTTGAAAAGTATCATTTCAATATGATAATGGCACGTTTCGAACCAGAAAATAATTTAGATATGGTTTTGGAAGGTGTGAAGTTAAGCACAGATGAAAAACCAATTCTTGTAATTGGAAATCACAACACAAAATATGGTGCGTATTTAAAAAATAAATTCGCCAATTGTAAAAAAATTCAGTTTTTAGGAGCCATTTACAATTTAAATCACTTAGATAACTTAAGATATTTCTCCAATTTATATTTTCACGGACACACAGTTGGCGGAACCAATCCGTCTTTATTAGAAGCAATGGCTTCACAAGCATTAGTTATTGCTCACAACAATCATTTTAACAAAGGGGTTTTACAAGAAAACGCTTATTATTTTGAAACATCGGTAGAAGTAAAAAAAATACTGGAAACAATTAAAAAAATTGATAACTTGCAATTTGTAAAAAACAACTTTGAAGCAATTGCCAACAAGTTTAATTGGAATAAAATAAATGAAGAATATTTACAGTTTTTTAGCAAATGCTTGGCAAGAAATTCTACTGGAGCAAAAGTTAAATAAATCATTTTTACCTTTTTTGCTTATACTTGTTACTTTACCAACTTTAATGGCGGTGAACAATGTTAGTACCGCAATTTTTATTTTATCTGTTTTAATTTTTAACAGAAACAATAAAATTGAAATGAAGGTTGCTTTAATTCTTCCTATATTATTATATGTTTGGATGGTCGCATCCTATTTTTGGACTGTAGACGTTCCCAGAACAACAGCTGCGATATCTAAAGAAGTCACGTTGTTTCTGATTCCATTAGCATTTCTCATAATGCGACCTTTTACTAAAGATCAAATCTTAAAATTAGTAAAATATTATGGATATGCCATGGTGTTTTATGCAGTTTTTTTTATGATAAGAGCAATGGTTAGGTATCTAATTTTTGGAGATCAAAGAGCTTTTTTCTATCATGGCGAATATGATGATGATTTTGGTTTAGTACCAAAATTGTTAAATGCCATTCATGTTTCAGTTTATGTTGCGGTAGCATTTTTCTACTTTTTAAATAAAGAAATCAAAAGTAAATTAGATGCCATTTGTGCTTCCATCTTACTTGTATTTGTTTTTTTATTATCTTCTAAAAATATAATCGTTGTATTCTTATTTTTAATCGGCATTCATTTCTTTTATTTCTCAAAATCGTCAAATAAAATGCGATTAAGAAATTTAGCCATTTTTATTTTAATTGTAGGAAGCATACTAAGTTTCAGTAAAATTAAAAATAGATTTTTGGTTGAATTCCAATCGAACACCAACACAAGTGTAAGTCATAGTGTTTTTAATGAAGCAGATGAAGGTGTAAATTATGTAAGTATTTACGAAGCTTGGAACAATGAAAAATTTGTTCATGGAGATTATTTTCCAGGAACTGCTTTCAGAGTATACCAATTCAGAATGTTTGTTGAAATTTTTAAAGAAGAACCAATCTTTTGGGAAGGTTTAGGATTAAATGCCTCATTAAATAAATTACTTGAAAAAGAAAAAAAATATAATTTATATCCAGGTTACGGAACATTTAATTTTCACAACCAATATGTACAGAATTTTGCCGAACTTGGCTTTATTGGATTCCTGCTTTTAATTGTAATTTTATTTCTTAACATTATAAAAGCAATTAAACATAAAGATTTTATACATATTTCTTTTGCAATTCTAATGATAAGCTTATTTTTGACCGAATCATTTTTGTGGAGACAAACAGGCGTGCTATATTTTATAATATTTTATTGTTTGTTTAACAAGAATAACGAAAACATAAAACTTAAAAACTAATGAAAAGAATATTAATAACAGGAGCGGCAGGATTTTTAGGTTCTCATTTGTGCGATAGATTTTTAGCTGAAGGCTATTTCGTAATCGGAATGGATAATTTAATTACTGGTGATTTAAAAAACATAGAGCATTTATTTAAAGAAAAAAACTTTGAATTTTATCACCATGATATCACCAAATTTGTTCATGTTCCGGGTAAATTAGATTATATTTTACACTTCGCTTCGCCAGCAAGTCCAATAGATTATTTAAAAATTCCAATTCAAACCTTAAAAGTAGGTTCGTTAGGAACTCATAATTTATTAGGCTTAGCCAGAGTTAAAAAAGCAAGAATTTTGATTGCCTCAACTTCAGAAATTTACGGAGATCCATTAGTGCATCCACAAACAGAAGAATATTATGGAAACGTAAACACAATCGGACCACGTGGTGTGTATGATGAAGCAAAACGTTTTCAAGAGTCCATTACAATGGCGTACCATACTTTTCATGGTGTAGAAACCAGAATTGTTCGTATTTTTAATACCTACGGACCAAGAATGCGATTAAATGATGGTCGTGTTATCCCAGCTTTTATTGGTCAAGCACTTCGTGGTGAAGACTTAACCGTTTTTGGAGATGGTAGTCAAACCCGTTCTTTTTGTTATGTAACCGATCAAGTAGAAGGAATTTATAGATTATTACTTTCAGATTACCATTTACCAGTAAACATTGGTAATCCAGATGAAATTACAATTTCCGATTTTGCTGAAGAAATTATTAAATTAACAGGAACAAATCAGAAAGTAATTTACAAAGATTTACCTGTAAACGACCCAATGCAACGTCAACCAGACACTACAAAAGCAAGAGAAATTTTAGGATGGAGCGCTAAAGTAAACAGAGAAGAAGGAATGAAAATTACGTATGAATATTTCAAATCTCTTTCTCCAGAAGAATTAGCCAAAGAAGAACATAAAGATTTTTCAAAATTTATTTATTAGTTTGAAGCCAAAAACAGGTAGATATTCAGGTTTTATACGACCATTAATTATGTTTTTAGATTTATTAATTATAAATCTATTGATATTAGTATGCCTACGTTCTGCCATGAGTAATTTTGGTTATCACGCCATTTTATCAGTGTTTTGGATAATTATTTCTTATTACTCTGGGTTTTATGAAGTATATCGTTTTACTAAAGAAACAGCAATTTTCGGAAAATTAGTCAAGCAGTTTATTTTCATAAGTCTTATCACATTTGCATATGTTGGTTATAAATATAAATATGTAACACCAAATGAAATTTGGTATTATATTATTTCATCTTTTATAGGAGTCGGATTTTTAAAATTCTCTATTTTTTTTCTACTTCGAAAATACAGGTTATTTTATGGAGGAAATTTAAGAAATGTAATTATTTTAGGTAATGGAAAAGATGTTGAAGAACTAAAAACATTTTTTAATACTAATCTTGATTATGGTTATAATTTATTGAGAACATTTGATTTAAAAACAAATAAAAAAAATGAAATTAATGAATGTTATGAATTTGTTTCAAAAAACAATGTGGATGAAATTTATGGTTCTTTAAACACATTAAGTAATTCAGATTTAAATAGTTTAATAAATTTTGCTGATAACAACCTTAAAACCATAAAATTATTACCTGACAGCAAAAACAGATTGTTGAGAAATTTAGCAGTTGAATATTACGGATATATTCCAATTATTTCTCTTAGAACAATACCTTTGGATAAAGAAATAAACAAAAGATTCAAACGTTTTTTTGATGTTGTTTTTTCAATTTTAATAATTCTTTTTTTATTATCTTGGTTAACGCCTTTAATCGCATTATTAATTAAGTTAGAATCAAAAGGGCCGGTTTTCTTCAAACAAAAAAGAAACGGATTAAACTATAAAGAATTTTTTTGTTATAAATTTAGATCCATGCGATTAAACTCAAAAGCTGATTTAGAACAGGTACAAAAAAATGACCCACGAGTTACCAAATTAGGCAAAGTAATAAGAAAATTCAGTATTGATGAATTGCCTCAGTTTTTCAATGTAGTATTGGGCGACATGTCTGTAGTTGGTCCGAGACCACACATGGTAAGTCATACCGAAATGTATGCAAAGAGCATTGATAAATTTATGGTAAGACATTTTATCAAGCCAGGAATTACTGGTTTGGCTCAAATAAACGGCTGCAGAGGTGAGGTGGAGACCGAAAAAGACATTGTGAACAGAGTAAAATTTGATATTTTTTATCTAGAAAATTGGTCCATTTTGTTAGATTTAAAAATCATTTATAAAACCGTTTTTAACGCTATTAAAGGCGAAGATAAAGCGTACTAATGAGTTCCTTAGTTTCCATAATTACGCCCTGTTTCAATTCTGAAAAGTATATTTCTCAAGCCATTCAATCTGTTATTTCTCAAACACATAAAAATTGGGAATTACTTCTTGTTGATGATTGTTCTTCAGATGAAACTTACGCTATAATTTTAAATTATGCTTCTCAAGAAAAGCGTGTAAAAGCGTTTAAATTAGAGAAAAATTCTGGCGCTGGTGTCGCAAGAAATTTTGCTATTCAACAAGCTCAAGGGAATTATATTGCGTTTTTGGATGCGGACGATTTGTGGAAACCAGAAAAGTTGGCCAAACAACTTGACTTCATGCAAACGCAAAATATTCCATTCACTTTTTCATTTTATGAAACTATTGATGAAGCTGGAAATTTACGAAACGAATCCATCACAACACCTTCAAAAATCACCTATAAACAATTATATTTTTGCAATTGGATTGGAAACTTAACAGGAATTTATTCCGTAGATTTCTTTGGAAAAATCCCGATTTCATCCATCAAAAAAAGACAAGATTGGATGCTTTGGTTGCAAATTGTAAAACAAATACAAACCGCCATTCCAGTTCCAGAAAGTTTAGCCTATTACAGAGTTCGAGAAGA
>JAULXA010000076.1:0-4268 GCA_032118875.1 Flavobacterium sp. | reverse complement strand
ATTTAAAAGGTAATTTCATTTTTTCACTTCGTTGAGTGACTAAAATTTTATCATTGAAGTAAATTATTGCACAAGTGACATTTATCATTTTTTGAGCTTTTTCTTTTAAAAGATTTTAATTGTAGTATAATTCTCAAACTTACAAATTTAAAATGGTTGTAACAATAGTTATTTCTACCTGTTTTATAATCGTTATTTTTTCTCCCTACCAAAAATAAAATAACAAAAACTGTTATTTTTTTCTCGTTTCAAAAATAAAATAACAGAAATGGTTATTATTTTTTTCGTTCAAAAATAAAATAACAAAAAATTTGGCGGCATTTTTGATTTGAAAATTCTATCACAAATGAAATAGTATGCGAAAAGGAAAATCAATATGTAAGGAATTAGGCATAAAGCAAGAGGAATTGGCGATGCTTTTGAATATCAGTAAAGGGCAATTAGCTATGTTTGAAACAGGTAAACGAGACTTGCCGACTGCTGCGATGTTGCTACTCGCGCCAATGTTAGCGTTTATACAGGAGGAAAATTTGAAGTCGGGTAGTGCGGAAATATTGAAATCACATATAGAACAAAAGAAAAAAGTGTTGGAGCAATTGTTAAAAGAGAACCAATACAAACAAAAGTTATTGGAGAGAAAACTTGAAATAGCAGAAAATAAGTATCAGGCTAACAGGAAGGCTTTGCAATTGATGCGGTTTTTAGAAAATGATGCGAGTAAAAAAGGGGATTCGCCAAATAGTCTAGTAAAAATAATTGAAGCAAGAGCAAAATCTGAATTAGAAAAAAACGGTTGGGGAGTGGTAGCTAAGTTTCAAATTCAAAAAGAGGTTTTGCTAGTGGAAGAAAAAATGCTTTTGAAATTTACGATTTGAGATTTACGATTTACGACCAAGATTGTGGAATTGGTTTGCGTGAGATGCTTTCAGCATGACAAACTTTACGCATAACTTATGTGAACTATTTCAAGCGAAGCGCCTTTACTCACAAACTAAATCATTTTCTATGTGGTAAAAACTTAAATGACTTATATGTTTAGAAAATTACAATTTACGATTTGGGATTTACGACCAAGATTGTGGAAGTGGTTTGCGTGAGATGCTTTCAGCATGACAATTTTGTGGATATTGTTTTGCGGAAGTGGATTATGAGATTCTTCGACAAGCTCAGAAAGACAAGATTGTGGAAGTGGTTTGTGTGAGATGCTTTCAGCATGACAAGTTTGGCGGTTTTGTTTTGCGGAAGTGGTTTGCGAGAGATGCTTTAACTTCGTTGAATCTTCGATTTCAGCATGACAAACTAAATAAAAAAATCCTTTTAATCTTTTAAATCCGCGTGCCTAATAAATTAAACACCCCACCCTACGGGCACCTCCCGTGAAAACGGGAGGAATAAAATCCGCGTGAAATCCATCACCACAATACAATTATAAATAAATCCGCTAAATCCGCGTACCTATCTTAAATGCTCTATTTAAAGCGAAGCGACTTTACTCTCAATCGAACCTATGAAACTATGTGTTTTAGATTTACGATTTACGATTTGGGATTTACGACCAAGATTGTGGAATTGGTTTGCGTGAGATCCTTTCAGGATGACAATTTTTGGATATTGTTTTGCGGAAGTGGATTATGAGATTCTTCGACAAGCTCAGAATGACAAGTTTATGAAGTTTATTTTTATTTAGGTTTAATAATTCAAAGAAGCTCCAATTCCTAATCCCATATCGCTATCATAATGAACTCTTGCGCTAAAATTTCGTTTAATAATGTAACGCAATCCAGTCATGTATTCTTTATCGGTATTCCACATCAAATCCATTCGAACTCTTTTAGAAACCGGAATGTCCATTCGTTCTAACTGAAATCGGAAATTACCATCTGTAAAAACTTCTACTTGAGCTTTTATTAGCATTGGTAAAGTGTATTCAAAACCTGCACTAAAAACAGAACGATTGTCTTTGGTATTGGATTGGTTAAAGATGTTTTTTTCCATTTCGCCTTTCTCCATTTTTCTATAACGCCAATCGAAACCTATAAATGGCATCAACCATTGCATTTTTCCAATATATCTTCCAATATGCGTTTCTGTTTCATAACCGTGGTGATTCGTATACCCTAAACGCCATTCGGTACCGATGCTCCAACGGGTATTACTCAACATGGCCATTCCATCATTTCCATTGGTTGCAAAATCGTTTTCAGCCATTAAATGAAAGGCTCTGTCATCTGCAAATAGTTTTCTTTTCGCTAACTTCGGATTGGGAATTAGTGTATTTGGCGCCTGATTTTCATAGGTAAAAACCCGACCCATTCCTGCCATCATGTGATATAAAATATGGCAATGAAAAAACCAATCGCCTTCTGCATTCGCATTAAATTCTATCACATCTGTTTCCATTGGCATGATGTCGAGGGTGTTTTTTAAAGGCGCATACTCTTCTTGTCCATTTAAAATTCTAAAATCATGTCCGTGCAAGTGCATTGGATGGCGCATCATGGAGCCGTTATACAAAGTGATTCTCACATTTTCACCTTTTTTAATGAGGATTTTATCCGTTTCAGAAACCACTTTATTGTCTAAACTCCAAACATAACGGTTCATGTTTCCAGATAATTCAAAACGTAATTCTTTTACAGGTGCGTTTTTTGGAAGTGTGGTTTTAGTTGGCGACTTCAGCATCGCATAGTTTAAAGTAGTTATTTCTGAAAGTTCATTGCTGTTGTAGTCTTGTTCAGACATTTTCATTTCACTTTTTACTTCTGCTTCACCCGTAATTTCTGGATACATAACCACATTCATGTCCATTTGATTGTACGACATTTTCATGCCCATATCATCCAAATCGCCATTCATTTTCATCATGCTGTTCATCATTTTCATGCCTTCAAAATATTTCAATTTTGGAAGTGGAGCAACCAATTGTTTGATTCCGTCACCAATGTATAATGAAGCTGATTTGGTTCTGTCTTCAGACGTGGCTAAGAATTCAAAAGCTGTTTTATCTGCAGGAATAGTCACCACTACATCATAGGTTTCAGAAACGGCGATGAGTAATCGATCCACCTCAACAGGTTCTACATCGTTTCCATCATTGGCTACAACTGTAATTTTTCCGCCTGCATATGTTAGCCAAAAATAGGTTGATGCACCACCGTTAGATATGCGCAATCGGACTTTATCACCACTTTTAAATTGTGAAAGTTGGCTTTCATTTTTACCATTGATGAGAAATTTATCGTAATATACATCGCTCACATCCATGGCGTTCATGCGTTTCCATTCGTTTGTTATTTTGGTTTTAAAATGTCCTTGTTGGATGGCTTCTGCATAACTTTGAGTTGTTCCTTTTTTGATGGCAAACCAATCCGTAGCATTGTGTAACATTCGATGCACATTTTTAGGATTTACATCTGTCCATTCACTTAAAATTATTGGAATGGTTGGTAAATCGTCAATGCCTTTTCTGATTGTTGGGTCTTCATTTCTTTTATTCATAACAAATGAACCGTACATTCCAATTTGCTCCTGTAAACCAGAATGACTATGATACCAATGGGTTCCGTGTTGGATAATTGGAAAAGTGTATTTATGCGTTGTACCTGGTTCAATAGGCATTTGAGTTAAATTAGGTACGCCATCCTCTTTATTAGGTAAAAATAAACCGTGCCAATGTAAAGAAGTACTTTCTTTCAATTCATTATGGACATAAATTTCCGCTGTATCGCCTTCAGTGAATGTTAAGGTAGGCATTGGAATTTGTCCGTTTACAGCTATTGCTCTGGTTGGTTTGTTTCCGATATTCACAATAGTATCACGAACATATAAATCGTATCGAACGTTTTTAGCTATTGTTTTAACTATAGGTTTGCTTTCAGGAATAGGAATTTCTTTAGGCTTTTCCGCAATTTTAGGCGTTTGTTTAATTGGTTCAGAAACTTCTTTTTTAGGAGTTGTGTTTGTGGTTTTGGTTGGAGTTGGTTTTTTTATTACCGCTTTTTTTGTGGGTTTTGCTTTTTCTTTAATTAAATCCATTCCGCATTTTGGACATTTTCCAGGCTTAGGCGAATGGATTTCGGGATGCATAACACAGGTATAAAACGTTTGTTGTGTTTTGACTTGAGCATTTGCAAAAGAAAATATAGATACAACAAATACTAGTAAGACTATTTTTTTCATGTCGTTTAAAGTTTTAAATTTCGCAATCGTAACGCATTTACAATTACAGATACGGAGCTAAATGACATGGCTAAAGCGGCAATCATAGG
>JAULXA010000075.1:0-2040 GCA_032118875.1 Flavobacterium sp. | reverse complement strand
AGGAAGAATTTTACTTATTTCAGAAATTCTTTCATTGGGAACATTCATCAAAATATATTTCGATTTTCTTGATCGTAAAACCGATTGGATTCTAAATTGTAATTTGGCTACTACTTGTTTTGCTTCCTCTGAAATTTGAGGAGAAACCGCTAAAACAGCTTCACTTTTTAAGATTACTTCTACCTCTTTTAAACCGTTTTTAAATAAAGTACTTCCGCTTGAAACGATATCTACAATCGCATCTGAAAGTCCGATGTTTGGTGCAATTTCAACCGAACCTGATATTTGGTGAATATCTACGGAAATTCCTTTCGAAGAAAAGTAATCCACAACCGTTTTTGGATATGAAGTGGCAACACGTAATCCGTTTAAATCTTGAATAGAATTGTAGTTGAAATTCTTTGGAACCGCTACCGAAACTTTACATTTGGAGAAACCTAATTTTTCTGCAATTTGAATATTTTGACCTTTTTCAACCAAAAGATTATCGCCTACAATTGCAATATCAACTACACCATCAATCAAATATTGAGGAATATCGGAATTACGTAAATAATACACTTCTAAAGGAAAATTGGAAGCGGTAACTTTGAGTTGGTCATTTCCATTGTACACTGAAATTCCACAATCTTTTAAGATTTGAATACTTTCATCGTGAAGGCGACCTGATTTTTGAATAGCAATTTTTAATGTGTTCATTTTTAATTTTTGTTTTAAAAAAGTACACCAAGGGATTTTAAAAATGCTTAACAACAAAAAACCCGCTTGATGTACTCAAACGGGTTTCTGATTTATATGGATTAATTACATAGCATCATTACTTCGCTTGAGCGGAGGTATGATGATGATGATGTAATTGATTTAAAAACATAATTTCTGTTATTATTTAACACTGCAAATGTAACAACTAATTTTTCGAATAAACAAAAGTTTTTGAAAATTTATATTTTGTTTAGTGATCATCGTTATCTAATTCTTGCTCTTTATTTTCTATTGAAGCATTGCTATTATTAGCATTTTCTCTGATTTCAGTATGACGAATTTCACCACCAGAAGTTCCAACAGACTTAGACAAAACTGCAGCGCCAATTGCTAAAACCAAGACAACATAAGAAACAATTGAAGCTTTTGCATGTTTTTTTACATTGGCAATCAAGCCTAAAATCGAAAGAATTCCTAAAACATAAAGTACTTTCATAAAAGTTTCAGCTATTTCTTCATGTTCGTGAATGATTTCGTGTGAAGTGCCTAATTCTTCAACAATTTCTTCTGCTCCTTCTCCTGTCATCATAGTAGCTTTTGCCATAATCATACAAACAATAAAAATGACATAAGCTGTATTAACTAAAATAGTTTGTTTTTTAATGATTCCATAAGCTAAAATTCCTATTCCAAAGAATAATCCAATAATCGGAAAATGGTTAAAAACCATGTGTAAATGTGCGTCGTTCATAATTTTTATTTTTTAATTAGTTAAATCGAAAACTCCTTTGGTTAGAATTTTTGAGTTTTCATTGATGGTTTCGTTTGATAAAATCTCAATAAATTTTTCTGATTTTTCACCAATGTTTACCAATGTTTTCTTAAAAATATAATTGCCTTTATTTTCTTGTAATAAAAGTACGAAATTTTTGTTGTTTTCAGTGATTAATGCATCAATAGGAATTCCTAACCCTTTTTTAGAACTAATCACTATTCCAGCTTCAACAAACATTCCTGATAGTAATTTAGCTTTGTCAATTGGATTTAAAACTCCAAAAACGGAGATGGTTCTATCTTTATTTTCAATCGATTTTCCAACCAATTGTACTTTTGAAGTAAAAACATCTTTACTAGCCTCTGGAATGGTAAAACTAATATTTTGACCTTGTTTTACATGTAAAATATCTTTTTCGAAAATGCTTAAATTTAAGTGTAAATAATTGGTATCTACAACTTCTAAAATTACATCAGATGGTGACATGAACATCCCAACATTAGCATTCATAACGGTAATGTCTCCCGAAATTGGTGATGTTAACATGATAACGGATGTAAATC
>JAULXA010000074.1:0-5053 GCA_032118875.1 Flavobacterium sp. | reverse complement strand
TTATTTTGATTAACTATTATATCATTTTGGTTAACCACTATTTCATTAATTTGTTTACTTTGGTTAACTATTATATCACTTAATTGTTTATTTTGTTCAAGTATTTTTAAAACCATATCAGTTGTGATATCTGTTTTTATTATTTCTTTGCAAGTTTTTTTATGTTTTGATAATGAAGAACTATAAATATATTCCTTGTCACAAATACAACGATACTTTTCAGAGTTTTCAGAGTTTTCAGAGTTTTCGTTAGCCAAATGTTGCCTTCTATGTTTATCGGTTGTTAAATGTTTCTTATAATCTGCTTTTCGTGACGTAGTATAATCACATTTACTACAATAAAAATCAATTGAGATTTTTTCAGAGTTTTCGTTAGCCATAATTAGCCTATAATTAGCCTATATTTAGTCACTACATTAAATCTCTAAATCATTTCCTTAAAACAAAAAAAAATTATCATCACAAAAATTTTATTTTTTTTTTCATTTTTATAGCATTCCAGTCACAATCACTTTTTTTTATTAATTTCCGGAAAGTATTTCCCCGAACGAAAAATGGACAAGGTTTTTATGTCCATTTTTAAATCGGCCAAAGACTTTTGGAAAAATGAAAAAAGTTGAAATATATATTATAAAAATCCTACTTAAAGAATTTATAATATATATTTCAACTTTTTATCTAAACAATTTTTTTTATTTTGATTTAGATTACCTAACTACGATTACCTAACTACGATTACCTAACTACGATTACCTAACTACGATTACCTAACTACTTTTTTATTTTTTACCAAGAAATTTGAGCAATGCGGACGCTGCAACCAATGGGATACTTTTTTGTCTGTCTGCCACGCACTTTCGCAATTTTAATCTTAATGCTAAATTCGCGTTTGATGTCGTTATATATCGTTCCGCCGGGAATTAAAGCTTTGTAAACATTTTCGGAGATGTAAATGCCGTTCCATCCACCTTCTTCAACTGAGAAGTTAGAAGAGATGCTCCTTGAATGGATCAGTGCGGAAGAAGGTTCTAGAGACATGCGAATGCATTCCCTGATGCTGTCACTCATTTCAGAAATATCGGTAGCAGTCTCAGGGCGAAGCGAAACACCACAAGTTCCATTTGATTTATTAAATGTCCCTGTTTCTGTCGTGTAGCCGAAAATTTCCCGACCATTTGTCTTGGGAATCATCTTTTTTAGCGGATTTGCTACTGCAACTTCTTCGGCTAATCTAGGAATGAAACAGAACAAATAGAAACCTTGGCGAATGTCATCATTTGATTTCGAATAGCAAATTGTTAGAGCATTAGTAGGAATTCCAGAACCAGAATTTAAAGCATTAAAAGGAATGTTTTCATCCATTAATCTTTTGATTTTAGGAATCATTGTTTTAAAAGTTTTTTTCGACAAATCACGTGTAAGAACTCTCAAATCCTTTGCATTGTCTAGAAAATCTATCAGACGTCGAGTTACGTTTGAAGAATTCCCATTCTCACATTGTTGTGAACGAAGAGCAATGATAACGTCAGGCAAACAAGTAATCGGATGAGCATCAGGAAACGAAAGTTCTCGCATGTAGATAGGAATGATTGGTTCAACCTGCGACAAATCGCGACGACCTTTATTATGTTCACCAATAACATTAGTCGCTCGCGAAGGCACAATCATTTCCATGCTTTGACATAGCGAAATGTATGTATCAATATCACCATGAGACAAAACTTGTTGACTTATGTATATATTGATATCATTTGAAACACAATAACCAAATGAACCGCCAGGATATCCACACATACGTCCTAGTAAACCTTGAAGAACGGTATCAGTTCTAGGGTTTGTAGACGTTTCCATCACAAACGAAATATGCTGTTTAGGGACAACTGTTCCCATACGACACAATTCTTTTATGATTACGATGGTGTTGACTTCTGGAGGAGTGGCCAAATCTTTAAGTGATTTCAATTCGCCCTTATTCCCTTGGTCATAACGAACAGCAGACCAATTGGACGACGCACACATGGCTTTAACCTCATCAACTTGTGCTTCACCGCGAACGCGGATAATAGCCCATTTCGGTGTTTCAGCAACAGGCGAAGCGATTATCTCTTGAAGTTTTTCTTGCCATTTATCAAAACCAAGTATCTTATCATGTTCTTTATACCAGCTCACACCGCGATAAGACTCGCCTGGTTGCATAAACACGATTTTTTTATTTTGGTTTAAATGAACGACATCAGACATTTCAGAGAAAGGAGTAGCAGAAACCGAACAAACATAGTTATTTCTCTCAATCAATGTGGAGATGTCCCCATTAAGAGAAAGTCCGATGCTTTTAATGAATTTGTGGGGCATTTGTCCGACCGATTGAGCGAAATGCGATTCTTCCTCAATGTAGAGTGTGTTTTTGGTCGCAACAGTTTCCAATTTCTTCATTAATTCGGTTCCCCAGACGACATTAATCTTTGAAATGATGTGGTCAATAAATTCATCACTGATATCGACGTTAAGTTTTTCAAGATGACGACGATAAACACGTTCGTAAAAACGTGAAATTTCCAATTCACTCAATTGGTCCTTTAATTCAGTCTCGCGATTTCCTGAAAAGATGACGACATTTTCTACTTTTTCAAGGCGCAACATTTCGCCAGCAAGAAACAGAAAGGCATTCGTCTTGCCTGACTGCATTTGCGCGAAGAGAACAACTGAGCGAGAAGTGTCGTTCTTGTAGACGTTCATAACGTCCGTAATGGCATTCATAGCTTGGATAGAAATACGAAGGCTCATTTTGAAAGGGTTTGAAAACTTTGAAAGCTGATATGGGTTAGAGTTGTACTTTACACTTTAAAATAAAAAAGTATTTCAATTTTTTTATTTTACTATATAAAACATGCTAACATCTATTTAAATTTTTATTTATTTTTTAATTTTTTTTTATTTATTTTTTATTTATTTTTTAATTATCTAACTACCTTTATTTTCTGTTTCTGGTTTTGCGTTGTTTTTTGTTGTTTCTTTTTTTTAGATGTTTTTTTGTTTTTTTTCGGTGTCTTTTTGTTTTTTTGTGTTCCATTTGTTTTCCGCTTTTATTCTGTTTTTTATGTTTTCGTGTGTGGCGTTTGCCACCTCCTGTTAGTGTGTTTTGGGAGGAACCTTGACTATCGAAACCTCTAATTTCTTCTTGAGTATAATCCTCCGCTGCCATAGCCGCCACCTCCTCCTCCTCCGCTTCCACACGCGCCGCCTCCGCTGCCACACGCGCCGCCTCATCTGAGTTAACACCAAGAGTTAAAAGAAGCAGAGCTGTCGATTGTTCTTCTTCACTCATTTGGTGTGCTTTAGTATCAAGAGATTTTAATATAAATTTAAAGTTATAATATGCATCACTGCTAACCGATATTATTCCTTCAATAAAAAGATCTTTTATAACTTTTGCCAGTGTTAATCCATTATCACATATACTCATCGTCAATGATGAATCTTCAATTTTTAAATTATCTTTTATTCTGCCGAATAATTCCATTGTTTCCTGGTCTGTAGCACTCGCTGTAGCACTCACCACTTGATCATGCACATAATTCAAGAATCTTTTTATCGCGCCTTTTGTGGAATCCCAAATGGCTTTCGTCACGTCACTTTTTGGTTTATTAACAGCTATTAAAAAGTAATTAATACTCCTAAGTAAAAATTTAAGAGCCCAAAGTGGGAATTTTCTTGCGACACAAATAACTGTATCTCCTCTTATACTTCTAAATTGTTGCATTCTTGTAGTTTCTACTACACCAGCTTGTATATCAGCATTAATTTCAGCAGCCAATTTGGCAGCCTCTTCTTCCCTTCCTATTATTCGTTTAGCCATTTCTTCTCTTGCTCTTATTCGTTCAGCCATTTCTTCTCTTGCTCTTATTAGTTCAGCGCTGGAATCGTATCCTGCAGGGACACCTATTCCAGCGCCTTCTCCTCTTCTAGCAGCTTCTTCTCTTGCTCTTCTAGCAGCTTCTTCTCTTGCTCTTCTAGCAGCTTCTTCTCTAGCAGCTTCTTCTCTAGCAGCTTCTTCTCTTGCTCTTCTAGCAGCAGCTTGTGCAGTACCTTCTTTTCTTTGAGAAACTCTTTCACTACTTGAACTATCTTCGTCTTTTCTTTGAGAAAATATTTCACCACTTGAAATATCTTCGTCATTTACTAGTAAAGATGGTCTTGTTTGTGAAGATGTTTTTGTTTGTGGAGATGTTTTTGTTTTTTTATTATATCTATTATTTCTATTATTACTCATTTATTATATATTTTAAAGATAAATTAATTTATGTAAATAAGTTTTTTAATATATGAAAAAAATAAAAATAGATAATTTAAAATTATTACGAATATAGTTTTTAATTTTTATATTTTTTATTTCTTTTTATTTCTTTTTATTTTTCTCTCTTAGCCATGTGACGAAACCGACGGAATTTTCTATGGAAAATGAACTTTCTAAATGATCCCTCGCTATTTCCATCACTAGTTTCTCCATACTTGTCATTTCATCAATATATTGTTGAATAAGTTCATCTAAATTGTTTTCGGTTTGTTTTTCCATGTGTTTGTTATTTTTCTTTTAATAATATTAAATTATTGGTGAAATATTATTAAATCAATTTTTGTATAAATAAAGTAATAGAACATAAACTATTTTTTTATCAGTTATGATAAGAAATAAAACAAATAAGATTGTTGTTATTTAATTTAACAGGTGATTTCTGCATCATTAATGTAATTGACGTATCAATTTGGTATCCGTTATTAGATAAATACGAAAATATTTCGGGAATTTCATCAATACAAGCCAATCTATTTTTGTAGTGAATGGCATAAATACATCGTTCTTCGTTTTCGCAACAATTTGAAGGCGGATATTGGAACGGAGATAAAATAGGCGGATTTATTCTTTTTACCATTTTTTTAAATGGTCCTTCTGGTTCTCTATTTAATACCAAAATATTACGGTAGCATTCGTTACATGAATCATAATAAGGTTTAGAAGATAAAGTGTATGAATGCATAAGATATTATAAGATAA